>JAGQZL010000197.1 GCA_020434915.1 Allomuricauda sp.
CAGTTCCGAATCAGTGGATATCCCACCTCGTCAATGTCAACGAGGTCATGGTTGTCCCTGCAAAATTCAGAGAATTCCCCCAGATCCTTTCCATAGGCTTTCACCGTGTGGTCCGAGTAGTTTTTCTCCAACTTTAAATAAGCAATGAATGCATCAGTAGACATATACTAAAGGTAGTCAAATAGAATGGCAGAGGGATATGAAATAAAAAATCCCGCTCCTAAGTTGGAACGGGATTTCATTATGTTATATTGTAGCAAAAGTACTATACTTCCTCTTGATCTCTCAAGCCTTGAATGTACTGTGCTTTTTGAATTTCAGCTCTTCGCTGTACAGAAGGTTTGGTAAACTGCTGTCTGCTACGCAATTGACGCATGGTACCGGTTTTATCAAACTTACGCTTGAAACGCTTTAAAGCTCTATCGATGTTCTCTCCTTCTTTTACTGGTATAATTAACATGGGCTACAACCTCCTTTCTTTTATATTTTGGGAGCGCAAATATACATTTAATAATTTGTAACAAACAAATTACTTCAGAATTTTTCTGGAAATCACCAATTTTTGAATTTCGGTGGTGCCTTCCCCAATGGTACACAGCTTGGAATCCCTGTAAAACTTCTCTACTGGAAAATCCTTGGTATATCCATACCCGCCATGAATCTGGACTGCTTCAGTTGCCACCTTAACGCACACTTCCGAAGCATACATCTTAGACATGGCACCTAACTTGGTAACAGGTCTACCTTCATTCTTTAAAAAAGCTGCTTTATGCAACAATAGTTCCGATGCCTCAATTTCCGTGGCCATATCCGCCAACTTAAAGGCAATGGCCTGGAACTTGGAAATGGGCTTTCCAAACTGTACACGTTCTTTGGAATATTTCATTGCGGCCTCATAGGCTCCTTTGGCAATACCCAATGAGAGGGCGCCAATGGAAATACGACCTCCATCCAATACCTTCATGGATTGTATAAAGCCATCCCCTACCTCACCCAAACGATTGGCATCCGGAATACGGCAATCAGAAAATATAAGCTCAGCCGTTTCACTGGCCCGCATCCCAAGTTTGTTTTCCTTTTTTCCGCTTGTAAACCCAGGAGTACCTTTTTCAATGGCAAAGGCTGTCATTCCATGACTGTCCCCTTTTTCACCGGTTCTGGCAATTACAACGGCAATGTCACCACTTTTTCCGTGGGTAATAAAGTTTTTGGCTCCGTTCAATACCCAATGATCACCGTCCTTTACGGCAGTGGTACTCATACCACCGGCATCCGAACCTGTATTGTGCTCGGTAAGTCCCCAAGCCCCGATCCATTCCCCGGTGGCCAATTTTGGAATCCATCGTTGTAATTGCTCCTCATTGGCAAAAGACAGGATATGATTGGTGCAAAGTGAATTGTGTGCCGCCACGGACAACCCAATGGAAGGGTCCACCTTGGAGATTTCTTCCAGAATGGCTATATATTCGTGATAGCCTAAACCGGAACCACCCAAAGATTCTGGCACAAGAATTCCCATAAAACCCAACTCTCCTGCTTTCTTGAAAACCTCCACAGGAAAAATTTGGGCCTCATCCCATTCCATAACATGTGGAAGTATATATTGCTGGGCAAAATCCCGAGCGGACTCAGCAACCATACGCTGGGTCTCTGAATAATCAAAGTTCATTTTGGACAATGTATCCGTAACCATTCGTGCAATTTTTTTAGAGTGTCAAATATAGCTTAATTCTCCCAATCCTATCTTTGGGAAAAGTTGTAACGTTTGTTAATTCGTCAAGAGACGAAAAAGGACCTTGCTCATTCCTATATATAATGATATGCTTGGCAAGTTCCTTATTGATGTACACCAATTTGGACAACTCCACCTCGGTAGCCATATTAATATCGATTTTGTTGACGGCAGGAACCTGAAGGACTTGATACCGAAGCAATGTCCTTTCTACTACTTCGGGTTCCAACCCATATACATCATACAGTTGTTCATTCACCAGAAAACCGCCGAGTCGATCTCGAAACTTGATGATTCTGTTTGATAGTGTTTCTCCAATTCCACTGATCTCTTTCAAGTCTTCAACAGTGGCTGTATTTATATCCATCACATGGAACGTGCCCATTGGAGATTTGATCACAGTCCTTTCACTAACAATTGGTTCTTGACGAATCTTCCAATCGGGAAACTTGAAAAAAGGTGACATTACCCCTAAAAGAGAGTCCGAAATTTGGGTCACTTCCTGGAATTCTTTGGCCGTGTTCACAAAACGATTCTTTTTCCGAAATGCGAACAAACGATCCAATTCCTCCACGGACATACCCATGGCATACCCCTTTTGATCGGAAATATAATTGGGATTGAAGGGATATATTTTAAAAGTGTTCACCATAGAATTCCTCAAACTATCCAATTTGGATTGTTCCAAGGTATTCAACACCACTCTCGGGTCTCTGTCAAACGGTTTGGCTTTACTATAATAATAGCCACTTTGTAGACCGATAATGACCAACAATAAAAAGAAAATCCCACTCCGTTCCTGTTTATTGAATCTGAAGTGGGATTTATTGTTCATCAACAATACGTTATCTATTCTGAAATAGCTTCCATTTTCAATTTTATGGCATCCAGGTAGCGGTTCAATTGTTTCTTCACTTCTGGGAACAACATGAACAGTCCCACCATGTTCGGGAACACCATGGCAAAGATCATGGCATCGGAGAAATCCCAAATGGATTTCATACTTGCAGCAGCTCCAATGATTACAAAAGTCAAGAACAACAATTTATAGATCAAATCCGCTCTTTTTCCTCTACCAAACAAGAATTTCCAGGATTGCAATCCGTAATAGGACCAAGATATCATAGTGGATACCGCAAACAATACCACTGCCACGGTCAAGAAAACATTGGAATACGGGATAAACTCGTGGAACGCCTTGGACGTAATACCAGAACCTTCATAAGGCATACCATCGATAAAAACAGCCCCTGAACCATCACCTCCATACTCAAAAAATCCTCCAAAATTGAAGATGATGATAACCAATGCGGTCATGGTACAAATCAATACGGTATCAATGAATGGCTCCAACAAAGCCACCAATCCTTCACTGGCCGAATATTTGGTACGCACAGCGGAGTGGGCAATGGATGCAGAACCGGCTCCTGCCTCATTTGAAAATGCAGCTCTCTTGAAACCAACAAGAAGCACTCCAATAAATCCGCCAACTCCAATGGCTCTTGGGTTGAATGCTTCAGAGAAAATTAAACTGAAAGCATCATCCAATAAGGAGAAATTACTCCCCATAATATACAAACAGGCAATAATGTACATCAAAGCCATAAAGGGTACTATCTTCTCTGTAACCTGGGCAATCCTTTTGATTCCTCCAATGATGATCACTCCCACAAGAATTGCCAAAATGACCCCAATCCAGAATCCGGCCGCTGTGCTGTTAAGATTAAAAAGTTCCTTTAAGACAACTGTGGCCTGATTTGATTGCGCTGCATTACCACCACCGAACGATCCTCCGATACAAAAAATGGCGAAGATGACGGCCGCTATTTTGCCCAACTTGGCATATCCTTTTTTCTTTAACCCCTTGCTCAGGTAGTACATAGGGCCTCCATAAACGGTTCCATCTTTGCCAACATCCCTATATTGGACTCCAAGTGTACACTCCACAAATTTGGTAGACATACCCAAGAAACCACATATCACCATCCAAAAAGTGGCACCTGGGCCACCCAATGCAATGGCCAAGGCCACACCGGCTATGTTACCATTTCCAACCGTACCTGAAACCGCTGTTGCCAACGCCTGAAAGTGACTTACCTCTCCCTCGGAGCTTTCATCCCTGATAGTATCCACGATGTCACCATCAACGGCCATATCACTATCCAAAACCATATCCAAATGCTCGTCAATATCCACATTGGTCAAATCCCTACCTTGTGCTATCCCATCCTCGCCATACAGTTCTTTGGCGCCATGTTTTTCAATGTCTTCATATTTACCTCGTACGGTATTAATCGCCCTTGCAAAGTACCTGATATTGGGAAAGCCAAAATACACGGTAAAAAAGGCGGCACTCGCCACCAATAAAATCAGAACGAAAGGCGTTCCCATTATTTCGAAGAAAATGACACTGCTAAAAAAGTCTGAAACCGGCTTAAAAGCTTGGTCTATTTTTTGGTCCAATCCAAGTTCGCCAGAAGACTGGGCCATAGACATGAACGGCAGAAAAAATGAACAAAAGGCAAGAAGTCTATACTTCATCATATTGTTTTGGTTATGTTAGTTTTTTGTAAAGGCCCCAATATCCTAAAAAAATTCAATGCAAAAAAATTAATGCCTGTTAAACTATCCTATTTGAAACATTTGGTTGAGCTTGCGAATCTGCTCAGGGCGCCCCAAAACTATTACTTTGCTCTTGGGCTGCAACACCATGTCCGCTTCCGGGTTGATGATATATTTTCCGTGGGGGTCAATATATCCAATGATCGTGCACCCTGTTTTTCTTCTTAGGTCCAAGTCCCTCAACGAATGGCAATCCATTTGATTGGTGAAATCCTCTATCTCCACTTCTTCCAAATTGGTGGTGTGCTCTCCTTCAATGGACAGTTTATCCATAAAGGTGATCAAATCTGGCATGACCACCAGGGACGCCATGTGATCCCCTCCAATCTTATCGGGCATGATTACCTTATTGGCCCCGGCAAACTCCAGTTTTTTGGGTGAGGTAACCAATGAAGCCCTACTAATTATAAAAAGATCTTTGTTCAATTGTCTTGCGGAAAGTACAATGAACAGATTGGCCGCATCATCAGGAACCGCAGTAATTAAATATTGGGCTCGGTCTATACCGGCCTGGAGTAATATTTCATCCTCGTTGGCATCCCCCTCCACAAAAAGCACTTCTTCTTCATGCCGCTCTATGATTTCCTTATCCTTCTCAATAACCACAAACGGCTTTTTGTAGGCCATCAACTTTTCGGCGGCCTGCATTCCGTTTCTTCCAAAACCACAGACCACTACATGGTTGGAAAGACTGTCTATCTGTTTCTTCACTTTTTTCTTTTTTAGCATCGCAAGTGAATTCCTTCCAAGGATATATTCGGATACCACCGAAATGGCGAAACCAAAAATAAACACACTTGTTACGATTAAAAATACGGTAAAAATCTTTGCATCTGCATCCAGGGGCCTTACTTCGGAAAAACCTACGGTGGTAACCGTAATAATGGTCATATAAAAGGCGTCTATCCAAGTAAAATCCGATATGAGTTTATACCCCAACACCCCAAACAACAACACCATCACCATTAACGAGAGGGCCAAAACTATTTTGGAGCGCAACAGTCTAATCATAATCAAAGGTCAAATACAGAGGTTCGTTTGGTGTAGACCAAATCTTTTATCTTAAGCCAAAATGCTATAAAAAGGTATAGGGCAAAACCAAAGCCCAAGGTCACAAAGGTGAGGTAAATGAAACTT
>JAGQZL010000198.1 GCA_020434915.1 Allomuricauda sp.
GGGAAGGACTGGCAACATGCCGAAGAGTTTGAAAAGGCAAAACAAGCAAGGTCCCAAGGGCGTCAGCAAGATTCTTCAGGCTACACCTATTCCCATTCCGAAGGCTCGGCACAGGATTTCTCCGATTTCTTTGAATCCATGTTCGGAGGTTCGGGTGGATTCGGTTCACGAAGACAAAAGGTGCGATTTCGCGGGGAGGACTACCATGCGCAGTTACAATTGTCCTTGATGGATGTATACACTACCCAAAAACAGACCTTGACCGTGAATGGCAAAAACATTCGGTTGACCATTCCGGCAGGCATTGAGGATGGCCAGACCATCAAGATAAAAGGCCATGGTGGCCCGGGTATGGAAGGTGGACCCGCTGGGGACCTTTACATCACATTTTCCATTTTGAACACTACCGCTTTTAAAAGAGATGGTGCAGATTTGTACAAAACGGTGGAAATTCCCTTGACCAAGGCCGTGTTGGGTGGGGAAATCTTTGTGGATACCCTATCCGGAAAGGTAAAACTGAAAGTGGCACCAGGGACCAACAATGGGACCAAGGTGAAATTGAAAGGCAAGGGTTTTCCAAAATACAAAAAAGAAGGGCAGTTTGGGGATTTGATCTTGACCTATCAAGTAAACATTCCAAAAAACCTGACCCAAGAACAACAATCGCTTTTCGAAGCATTGGAAAAAACCAATCTAGCATAACGGAACATGGAACAGAAAAACTACATATCTATAAAGACATTTTGTCAACGGCATGGGGTGCAGGAATCCTTTGTGTATGCCATGTACGAGTATGAGATTCTCCAAATCCAGGACCCACAAGGTGAAGCCATGCTTTTTGAGGAAGAGCTCCCCATTTTGGAAAAGATGGTACGTCTGCACAACGAGTTGGACATCAATGCGGAAGGCCTCCAGGCAATACACCACCTTCTTCGGCAAGTGGAAGGCCTTCAGGAAGAAGTGGCCAGTTTAAAAAGGAAGTTGGACCGATTGGATTTTTAGGGCATCAATGTTTGACGATGGCCCCGTCCTCCATTTCAATGATGCGGTCCGTTCTTTTGGCAAAATCCTCGTCGTGGGTCACTACCAGTAAGGATAATCCTTGTTCTTCTTTCAACCTTTTGAAGATGGTGAACACATTTTCCGAGTTGTGGCTATCCAAATTGCCCGTGGGTTCATCACCCATCAGAATGGCAGGATCATTGATTAAGGCACGGGCAATGGCCACCCGTTGCTTTTCCCCTCCGGATATCCGTGACGCCTTTTGATGCGCCAAATGCTCAATGTGGAGCATAGCCAATTTTTGGTGGGCATCGTGTTCAATTTCCGCAATGGACTTTTTACCCAATTTTTTGGCGGGTAGCATCACATTTTCCACCACACTGAATTCGGAAAGCAGGTAGTGGAACTGAAATACGAATCCTATGGATTCGTTCCGGATTCGTGATAACTGTTGGTGTGATTTTCCAGTGACCAGTTCATTGTTCAAATATAGTTCACCATCATAATCTGTGTCCATGGTGGATAAGATGTAGAGCAAGGTAGATTTTCCAGAACCCGATTTTCCCATGATGGAGGCAAATTCCCCTTCTTTCACCCCAAAGGAGATGTTTTTCAGCACATGAAAATCCTTGGGTTGATGGAAATGTTTGTTGATATTTTTAGCTTCCAGTACAAGACTCATCAGGTTCCTCTTATAATTTTTACGGGATCTATTTTTTTGGCCCTGTTGGATGGCAAATAGCCGGCAACGAATGTGGAAACAAGGGCGAAAGTAATTCCGATGATATAGTAGGCCACATTGTAATTCACAGGAAAGGTGGTAATCGTTGGCAACGCCTCGGTTTCAAAAGGGGTTTGATCAATTACATTGGAGAGTATGAACCCGATCAGTAGTCCGAGGATGCCCCCAACAAAGCCAATGATCATAGCCTGGCTCATAAAAACAAGCTGTACATCCTTTCCAGAAAATCCGGTGGCTTTTAGAATGGCAATGTCCTTCATCTTTTCGTAGATGAGCATGTTCAAAATGTTGTAGATGCCAAATCCGGCCACAATCAGCAACGTAATGGAGACGGCATAGGTGATCATGTTCCGGATATTCGATCCCGTTTCAAATTGGGCATTGGCCTCATTGATATCCACCGCCTTCGTTTCAAATTGTTTTTCCAGACGGCGAGCCATGGCTTCGGCACCATCAATCTTAAAAAGTTTGATGTTAATATCGGTCACATAGTTTTCCGCTTCCCCCAAAATCCGTTGTACCGTTTTTAAATTGGTGAAGCTTTGCACATTGTCTATTTCAGCGATGCCACTTTGATAAATCCCTACAATTTTTAATGGAAAAATATTTCCTTCCACAGTGCTCACCTGCACACGGTCCCCGACCTTCAACGACATTTTTTTGGCCAAACCTGCGCCCAACAAAATACCATTGTCATTATTCTTGAGGGCTTCAGGACTCCCTTCCACGATGTTATCCTGTATGTTGGACAATCGCACTTCCTCCATGATATCCACACCCACCAAGTTACCTCCCAGTTCAATGTTACCGGACAGGTAAAAGATTTGTGCCCGAAGTTGCGGAGTGGCCCCTTTTACGTTGGTATGATTTTTTAGGTAATCCAAAATGGGAAGGGCATTGTGGATTTTTTTCTGGCTCTGTTTGGGTTTGATGGAGTTTACTACGTTGAAGGTGCCCTTAAACTCATCAAATAGGTCAATAGGCTGATTTTCTGAAGGTCTTATCTCGTTATATAGGTGAATGTGTGGGGTTTGATTGAGGACCAAATCATCCAGCATGGCGTTCAACCCGGTCATGAAACTTACCAAAGTAATGTAGGCCCCAATGCCAAAAGTGACACCCAATGTGGCTGTGACCGTGGATTTCATCTTGGAAAGCAGATGTGTTTTGGCAATGCCCAATATGACCTTCCAATTGATCATGGTTCCGGTTTGTAGATAGCGGTATGTTCGTTGATTCCATCCAAAACTTCCACGAGTTCCATGTTTTGGAGCCCGATGGTGATTTCCTTTTCGCCATCGTCGGTAAGTACTCTATCGCCATTGATGATGTATTCCTTCGGAATGGTGAGGGTTTCTTCTTTTTTCTTGATGATGATATTACCCTCTCCGGAAAGTCCGGGATACAAAATGGAGGGAGGGTTGACGAAAATTGCTTCGACCATGAATGTTTGGGAGCCAGGATCTTTCCTAGGATAAATTTTATCCACTTTGGCTTCAAAGACCTGTGTGCCATAAGAATCAAGAGTGATGTATACTTTTTGTCCCAGAACCACTTTCACGATATCCACTTCATCCACCAGTAATTCTACAATGAACTTATCACTTTTTCCCACAGAGGCCACCGGCTCCACCGTGTTCACAATCTCACCCGGATTTTTGTAAATGGCGTATACAGTACCGTCAATTTTGCTGGTAATGGTAAAGTCCTGTGTGTTGGTCAACGAAGTTTTATAATTGTTTTCGGCTTGTTTTAATTGGGTGGACAGTTCATTTTTGGTTCGATCATATTTTTGCTTCAACAGGGTTAGGTTGTTCTGGGAAAGTTCATAAGCCAGTTTGCGGTTGTCATATTCCACTTTGGAGCCAATATTTTGATCCCACAGATTTTTTTGTCTGAAATAGTTGATGGAATCGTTTTTGAATTGTAAGGTGGCCGCCCTTATCTCATCTTTGATGCCGTTGAGGATGGCCGCACTGCCACCATAATTTTCACGGGCCAGTTGAAGTGCCAATTTTGCATTTTGTGTATTCAGTTCAGGCGAAGTATTGGTAATCTGAAGAATCTGCTGTCCCTTGTCAACCACATCCCCTTCTTCCACCCAGACTTTGTCCAAAATACCCATCACCACCGAATAGGCTTGGTAAAGACTATCTGGTTGTACCGTTGCGGAAGCATAAACGGATTCGGTCAAGGGCATTTTTTGGGGAAATATCTTTTCCTTGGAATCCTTGCAGGAGCAGAGGACCATCAAGGAGAACAAAAGAAGGGCTATGTTTTTCATCTAGATTACTGGATAACGATATCAAATTACTAAATAAAAAGTGTATCTATCCAATGAGATTGGTCAGTATTGTGTTTGTATTTGCCATCCTTTCACTTAGGAGGTGACCTATGTCATGGAAATTCTGGATACCAGCTGCTATATTTGATAGAAAATAGTAATCATGACAACAATCGCTGGAATCGGGATTTGGGATAGTACCTTTTCCTATCAGTTACAGGGAAGTGTTGTCTTAACTGCTGACATCATGAAAAAAATATTGGTTCCTGTCGATTTTTCCGAGTTTTCTGAATATGCCCTTGAAGTGGCTGCGCAGTTGGCCAAAAAGCATGAGGCGGGTATTATCATTTTGCACATGATTGGGTTGTCGGATTCGGTTTTGGCAAATTCAGAAATTGCAGAAGAACAAGAGGCCAGATATTACTTGAAAATGGCCAAGGAAAAAATCAAAGAATTCACGGAGAAAGCATATCTCGAGGAAATTTCCGTGGAAGCCATCATCCAAAATTATAAGGAATTTACCGAGGTCAACAAGGTGGCCCATGAGCAAGACTGTGACTTGGTGGTCATGGGGTCCCATGGCTCTAGTGGGCTGAGTGAACTTTTTGTTGGATCCAATACAGAAAAGGTGGTGCGTACCTCAGATGTGCCCGTCTTGGTGGTCAAAAAGCGACATGAGACCATCGATATCAAGAAAATGGTCTTTGCCTGCGATATGGAAAAGGAGAATGTTTCAGCTTATAAAAAGGCTGCGGCCTTTGCAGATATGATTTCGGCATCTTTGGAAGTGGTATATGTAAATACCGCTGGGGCCAATTTTTTGGGTTATGACGATGTAAAGAAAAGAATAGCTGTCTTTAAAAAAGAATTGGGGGTAGCAGTGAAGGTAAACTTTTACAACTACCATACCGTGGAGCGAGGTATCCTTAACTACTGTGCCGAACACAATGCCGATTTACTGGTCATGCCCACCCATGGCAGAAGGGGATTGGCCCATTTTGTGGTGGGGAGTTTGGCTGAAAGCGTGGCCAATCATGCCAAAATACCAGTGATGACCGTAAAATTCTGATCAAGGATTGAACAACAATTGAAGCCTTCCCAATAAAATAAGTTCGGATTTGTTGCTCCCGGCAAAAGCAGCGGCAATGGCCCTTGTGGTAGACATGGTCAATTGCTTTATTTCAGGAGTAAAGAGCACCTGATTTTGCGTGTAGAATTGCTCAAATTCCTCATAGACTTCCTCTTGGTCCTTTCCATACTCCAATAACCAATCAAAAACCTTTTCAATTTGAAAGGCGGCGTCCGCTCCAAACTCATCCTCCACATCGTCTACATCCAACCAATGATCCTTCACCACTTCGTACAATTTGTCCAATTCCTTTACATGGATACTATGGTCTGCCATAGCTACCGCATAGAACAATTTTCCAAGATTTTGGTAGAGTTCGTTCCCTAG
>JAGQZL010000199.1 GCA_020434915.1 Allomuricauda sp.
GTCTGTACAAAGAAATGATCGCAGGTATGGGTGTTCGGGGCGTATGGAACGATATGAACGAACCCGCTGTGATGGAAGTGCCTACCAAAACGGCCAACTTGGATGTACGCCATGATTATGATGGCCATCCCTGTAGCCATAGAAAGGCACACAACGTATATGGAATGCAAATGGTAAGGGCCACCTATGAAGGGGTCAAGAAATTTACGTTCCCTAGACGTCCATTTGTACTCACGAGGGCCGCTTACTCAGGAACCCAAAGATATTGTGCCACTTGGACAGGGGACAATGTGGCTACCTGGGAACATTTGTGGATTGCCAACGTACAGATGCAGCGCATGTGTATGAGTGGCTATTCCTTTGTAGGTTCCGATATTGGAGGGTTTGCCGAACAGCCCAACGGGGAACTGTTTGCACGTTGGATCCAATTGGCCATTTTCCACCCGTTCTGTAGGGTCCATTCCAGTGGCGACCACGGAGATCAAGAACCATGGTCCTTCGGAACTGAGATAACCGGGATTGTAAGGGAATTTATTGCTTTGAGGTACCAATTGTTGCCTTATCTGTATACCATGTTCTACAAGTATATCAAGAAAGGTTTGCCAATGCTCCAATCCTTGGTATTCTACGATCAAGAAGATCCACAGACCCATTTTAGGACCGACGAGTTCATTTTTGGGGAGCAAATGTTGGTCTGCCCGGTTCAGGAGCCAAATGCGCAGGGAAGAAGAATGTACTTTCCAAGAGGGCAATGGTACAATTATTGGACCGATGAGTTGGTGGCAGGCGGTATGGAACGATGGGTTCCGGCAGGAATCAACCGAGTACCTTTGTACGTGAAGGCAGGGGCCATCATCCCAAAATATCCCGTGCAACAGTACGTGGGGGAGAAGAAGATTACGGAATTGGGACTGGACGTGTACTTCACGGAAGGCACGGAAAATTCGTCCGTTTATGAAGATCAACAAGATGGCTACGACTACAAAAAAGGACGTTACAGCCTACGTAGATTTAGATCGACAGGTAAAGAGAATGAGTTGATCATTCAACAATTTAAGGATGGAAATTACATTACACCTTACGAGAAGTTCAAAGTAACGCTGCATGGTTTGCCATTTACCATTGGTACCGTGGAAGTTGATAATGAAGAAGTGGATTTGCAGGAAATCAAATTGAATGGAAACAACTCTATTGAAGTGAGCAAGGATTTCACCGAACTCCACATTTTCGGAAAATAATTTTTTGTAATTTACATAGCGCTAAACACTACGTATAATATGAAAAGGCTTATTCTAACCATAGCTATTTTTTTAGCGGTCGTTTCCTGCAAGACGAACCCATTTACAGGAAAAAGCACCTTGAATTTTTACCCAAACAGTCAAGTTTTTCCCATGGCTTTTGCCCAATACGATGAGTTTCTGGGGGAAAACAAGGTGGTTAAAGGAACTTCCGAAGCGGAAATGATCACTAGGGTAGGACAACGCATCGCTTCAGCCGCAGAGCGCTGGTTGGATTCCAATGGGTATCCAGGGTATTTGAAGGACTACCAATGGGAATATAATCTAGTACAGGATGAAACCGTGAATGCTTGGTGTATGCCCGGTGGTAAAATTGTTTTTTACACGGGAATCATGCCCATTGCGCAAAATGAAACAGGTGTTGCCGTGGTCATGGGACATGAAGTGGCCCATGCTTTGGCCGATCATGGAGCCCAGCGTATGAGTGCCGGAATGCTACAACAAATAGGTGCCGTGGCAGGAAACGTGGCCATACAGGATCCTGAAAAAAGAAACATGTTCAACCAAGCCTATGGTTTGGGCTCCACGCTTGGTGTAATGCTTCCATTCAGCAGAAGTCACGAAACAGAAGCAGACAGGATTGGGTTGCAGATCATGGCAATTGCAGGGTACAACCCCGACGAAGCAGCCAAACTATGGCAGCGAATGAAAGCAGCATCCGGGGGACAAGCACCACCGGAATTTTTAAGTACCCACCCCTCCAACGATACTAGGATCAGCAATCTGACCGCTTGGGCCCCAGCGGCCAAGGAAGAGGCCAGAAAGTTTGGGGTGACCTCATTTAAGTAATCTTTTACCCATAAAATATTGAATGTCATTTTGGCAACCGTAGGAAATCTTAAAAAAATGAGTTTCTTGCAACACCCAAAATGACATTTTCTTTTTAAAACGAGACACATGGCACAAGTACTTGAAATGAAGGGAAGCAAAAAATTGTTGAATGCGTGGGCGTTTTACGATTGGGCCAATTCCGTGTACAGTCTGGTCATCTCTTCCGCTATTTTCCCTATTTTTTATGGAGCTCTCTTCAGAGTGGCGGGCATAGAGAAAGTGACCTTGTTTGGAGGTGAAATTGCGCGGGCCCCTTTGATCAGTTATGTAACCTCCCTTGCCTTTGTGTTCATTGCCATAGTAACACCATTGGTGTCCGGTGTTGCGGATTATTTGGGGAACAAGAGAATGTTCTTGAAGTTCTTCTGCTACCTTGGTGCCCTTTCCTGCATCGGCCTGTATTGGTTCTCCTTGGAGAACATCATTTTTGGACTTGTGTGCTACTTCTTCGGTTTGGTGGGATTTTGGGTGAGTTTCGCCATCAACAATTCCTATCTGCCTGATATTGCCTATCCGGAACAACAGGACAGCATCAGTGCCAAGGGGTATTCCTTTGGGTATGTTGGTAGTGTGATCCTTTTGGTGTTTAATCTGGCCATGGTCATGAAACCGGAGATTTTTGGAATCACCAATGGTGAAGGAGAAGTGGCCGAAATCAAGGCGATGAAGTATTCTTTTATCACTGTGGGGATTTGGTGGATACTCTTCAGCCAATATACGTTTGCCAATTTACCCAAAGGGTACAAACGTGAGGGGAGAAGGGACCACATCATCCTGAACGGATTCCGGGAGTTGAAAAGCGTTTGGCACCAATTGGGTGAAAATAGAAGATTAAAGCGCTATTTGGGAGCTTTCTTTGTGTATAGTATGGCCGTACAGACCGTGATGCTCATTGCTACCTATTTTGGTGAGGAAGAAATTGCCTGGGGTTCCGACAGTGAACGGACTACTGGATTGATTGTCAGTATTTTGGTCATCCAAATTGTGGCCATTTTTGGAGCCACGGCCACGGCATGGGCTTCCAAGGCCTTCGGGAACATAAAAACGCTCATCGTCATCAATGCCATTTGGGTATTGCTTTGCGTGTACGCCTATTTCGTTCAGACTCCGATGGATTTTTACACGGCTGCCGGTTTGGTCGGTATTGTAATGGGGGGCATACAGGCACTTTCCAGATCTACCTACTCCAAGTTTTTGCCAGATACCACGGATACCACTTCCTTTTTCAGTTTTTATGATGTAGCCGAAAAGATTGGGATCATTATCGGTACCTTCTTGTACGGAATTGTGGCCCAGCTAACCGGGAGCATGCGGAACAGCACCATCTTTTTGGGGTTGTTCTTTTTAATCGGTATCTTTTTACTGACCAGAGTCAACAAAAAAAGCTAAACAGATGAAAAATGTAATCTTCTTGGCCCTATCCATTTTTTTGGTGGGGTTGACCGCTAGTGCCCAAAAATCGATTCAGGAACAATTGGGGTATCCTGCCGATGCCAAACTGCTCATTGTACATGCGGACGATCTTGGCGTTATCCACACCGTAAACCAAGCTACCTTCAAGGCCTTTTCCGAAGGCTCGGTGAAAAGTGCCAGCATTATGGTGCCCACGCCTTGGTTGCCAGAAGTGGCCGAATACGCCAAAACCCATCCCAATCACGATATGGGCATTCACCTAACATTGACCAGCGAGTGGAAATTGTTACGTTGGGGTCCGGTTGCCCCGGTATCGCAAGTATCCAGTTTAGTGGATGAGAATGGGTATTTCTATCCGGATTGTAACCAACTTTGGGAACATGCGAAATTGGAGGAGGTAGAAATCGAATTGCGCGCACAGATCCAAAAGGCCATTGACATGGGCATTAACCCAACCCATTTGGACAGTCATATGGGATGTGTGTTCTCTACCGATAACAGATATTATGAAATCTACGTGAAGTTGGCCAAGGAATTCGGGATTCCGGCCATGGTAAACCATCAGATTGCGCAATTGGGAGGTGAAGCAATAACAGCACCCCCTGTAGTGATCAATGAAATTTTTGGGGCCAACACAACGGATTTTGACACCGATATGGCCGAATATTATGCCACTACTTTAAAAAACCTGAAGCCTGGGGTACATGTGATGATCATCCATTGCGGTTTTGACAATATGGAAAGCCAGGGTATGTCCTTTGAGCATCCGTATTGGGGGGCACAATGGCGGCAACAGGATTATGATTTCTTCACCAGCAAGGAATGCGCCCAGATTTTGGAAGAAGAGAATATTCATTTGGTGACGTGGAAGGAGTTGGGTTCGCTGTTGAACAAATAAAGGATGATCAAATACATCGATATGATACCTTATCGGAGGTATAAAGATGTATTTTATGTTTATATAAACAAGTTGGCTACAAGCTGAAAAAAGATGACCGAAAAGATTGACGAAAATATAATTGGATTTTTTTTTTTTTTTAATGCTGGTGAAACTGACCAAGATTTAGTCAAAGACTATTTGTGGAGTGACAGCGGACTGAAAAATAAACTCGCTCATCTGAAGTGGAAAAATTATGGACAAGGACTTCAAATAATTTTATTTCAGGTTTATGTAAAGCCAATTTCTTATTTAAGAAGAAATTTGAGAGAAATAGAAAATTATAGACCAAAAGAAAAATCTATCGGAATTCCTATTATTCTCGACAACGAAAATTTCTTTAAGTTAACAGAAACTGAACGACAACAATTCTTTGCGGAATCGATAGTTGAAAAACTTGGACTCGTTGAATTAAAAGTAAAGCGGAATAAATTGGATTTTGACATTACGCAACTAATAGCTGATGTGAAAAAATCGTTTAATTATAAAAAATAGAAAAAAAGCCAGTAGCTAACAATGGCTATAATTCATTGTGGCAAAGAGCTAAAACAAAGTTTAATTTATAAAACAAACAGCTGGATTTCGGCGGAATAATCCTGCGGATGATTCCACAACGAAATCATACACGAACACGTTGCCATTAATATTGATGAAAATAAAATACCAACTTAGCAAATCCGATTTTCTTGAACACCAACTTTATGGTTCTTCAAAATCTGAATCACACAATAGAAAACGTAGAAACAATAGAATAATAGTTCCAATTATTTTTTTAGTCTATGGCTATTATTTATCATATAAGAGGGGGAATTATGTTGGCATAATATTGTCAGCGGTCTGGGGAACTTTGTGGTTTCTCTTCTATCCGAAATATTCGAAATGGAGATATAAAAGGCACTTTGAAAACCATGTTGCTGAAAACTATAAAAACCGAATTGACAAAACGGTAGATATG
>JAGQZL010000019.1 GCA_020434915.1 Allomuricauda sp.
AACATAGAGCAAAAACCACTCATGCAAATTGATAAGCAAGGGGAATTGCTTGAAGATATCAAGGCTTTTTTCTTTAATTTTTTCTCCCCCACATCCCTAACAAATTATATTAAAAACCCAATTGATGTTTATGCCCGGAACATTTTAAAAATCAACGATTTGGATGAAGTGGAGGAAAACATCGCCGCCAATACCTTCGGGACCATCATCCACGATAGTCTGGAAGAACTCTATACCCCTTTGATAGGATTTGAACTTACCAAAGAAAAACTTTCAACAATGCAATCGGTGGTCCCCTCCATTGTAAAGGACCATTTCCGAAAAAACCTTTCTGGGGTTGATATTACCAAAGGTAAATTTCTGCTGGTCTTCAACGTCATCACCAAATACCTCTTGAATTTCATCGAAAAAGAGTTGGAACAAGTAAAAAGACATAGCATTAAAATCTTGGCATTGGAGGAAAAATATGAAGTCTTCCTTGATCTTCCGGAGTTGGATTTTCCAATCAAACTCAAAGGCACCCTGGACCGAGTGGACAGTGTTGATGGCACCTTGCGCATCATTGACTACAAAACCGGCAGGGTAGAGCCCAAGAATGTAAAAATAACCGACTGGGACAAGTTGATTACTGACTATGACAAGGCCAAAGCATTCCAGCTACTGTGTTATGCCTATCTGTATGCCAAAACCAAAGGCTTTGATACCTGTACCGCTGGCATCTTTTCGTTTAAAAACCTTAATCAAGGCTTGTTCCCGTTCAGTGAAGAGAAAAACACTCTCATAGACAAAGAAACCCTTTCAAAGTTTGAAGTCCAATTGCACACATTGATTTTGGAAATCTGTAACGCCCAAATCCCCATCACCGAAAAAACCGAGTGATTATTTTAAGTCGGGCCGAGTGGGCCGTACCTCAATTTTACTGGGCAATGTGCGTGGGTGCATTTTCAACAGATCCACCACCAACTGCCCAATATCCTCAGGTTGAATCTTCCAAGCATCCTTATCAGAAGGCACATGGTCATTAAAATGAGTGGCCACGGAACCAGGCATGATCGTGGTTACCTTTATGTTGTATTTCCTTAGATCCAACATGGCTGCCTGCGTAAAGCCCACCACGCCAAACTTGGTGGCATTGTACCCTGCTGCCGTGGCAAAGAAATTGGTCCCCGCCAAACTGGCCAGTGTCATGTAATACCCTTCGGATTTCTTCAAGGCTTCCACTGAGGCCTTCAAGGTATGGAACACTCCATTTAAATTGGTGTCGATCATACTGTGCCAATCCTTGTCCGACATTTCATCAATAGGCGCAAAATGCCCTACCCCTGCATTGGCCATGACCACATCCAACTGTCCCCATTGCTTTAAAATGGTGTCAACGGCATTGACCTCATCTGCCAATTTGGACACATCGGAAACGATGCCCACTACGTTCTCCTTATTGTTCAACCCCATTAAAGCCTCATCCACACTTTTTTGGCTTCGGCCGCTAATGGCCACCTTCATACCTTGTGCCAATAAGCTTTCTGCTATTCCATATCCTATTCCCTTGGTGCCCCCTGTAATGTAGGCCACCTTTCCTTTTAAATCCATGCTGTTTTGTTTTGAGGACTAAAGTTCAAAAAAGACAGGGCCAAAAACAAGAAATCCATCCTAAAGGATGGTTAATGTTTATAGCAATGCCTCAAGCCATTTTCCTAAAGTCTTGGTTTGTTTGATATCCATTGAGTTAAAGGGATTCCCTGTAAAACACCTAAATTTATAACCTTCCTATTTCCAGTACTAATGTTTTATAGTAGTAAATGAAAAAGTCCAAAGAAAATAGCGAGCATTACAATTGGGGGGACCATTGTAGTGGGTGGTATCTGCTAAAATCGCAAAGCTTAAGTGTGATAGAGGAACTGATGCCTCCAAAAACCCAAGAGCAAAGACACTACCATAATAATTCCCAGCAATTTTTTAGGATTTTAAAAGGCATAGCAACCTTTGAGGTGGGAAATGAGATCATTGAAGTCAACAGCGGGGAGGGAATCCATATCCAACCCAAAGTAAAGCACCGGATTCGGAACGACCAATCAGAGGATTTGGAATTTATAGTGATCTCCGAACCAACCACTCGCGGCGACCGATATGACGAGCCTGAGTAAAAACACCCTCATTACCCCCGCTGCCGCAAGATCGTATCTTGAGGCTAACTCCGAACCAACAAATGGCTTCCTGTAATAAAGTGGTAAATTTAAATATAAATGAGTAGTTTATACATGGTTTTCATTATGTTAGCTTGCTGTAATGAGTGAAAAAAATGTCCAAATATATCCAACTGCTTCTTTTGGCCAATCTTATAATATCCTGCGATCCAAGTTATCGTGCAGATATAATAAACCAATCAGACAAACAGATAACACTTATTTTTAAGTATGATGAGAAATCAACTTCGACGAATTTTGAACGAAAAATAGGTTTTATTCCCAATTTGATTGATGACAACGAAGGTTCCAAGATCATATTCAAATCTGACACAATCAATTTCATCATAACGGCACACGTTCAGCCAAATGATACATTATTCATGGAAATGGGAATAGGTACACATCCAAATTTTAAAAACATCGATAAAATAATAATTTACAGTGCTGACACAGTTATTCTTGACACCAAATATGAAATGTTAAATGCATTTGATGAAAACTACAGGTATCAATACGAATTGATAATAAAGTAAACAGTTGCAATAGCATATAACCACCCCCAACCCCCACACCAAATAATTTCTTACTTTGCATGGGTGAACAAATGTTTAGACCATTTGCCCCCGCTGCCGCAAGACTATGTCTTGTGGCAGGCAACCCTGATACACAAAGAAATTGAATGGAAAACTACTTAGGAACAATAGTCTTTTTACTGGTTGGAGGAGGGTTTTTATTTGTTGGGTACTTTGTACGTAATTCAAATCGAAGAATACAAGCAAATGGAATTAAAACGAAAGCCAAAATAATCGACTTTGTGGCCGAAAGGATAAAAAATGGCGATGGCGATTCAAACATTTATCACTTTCCAGTTGTAAGATTTACAGACAAAAACGGTGTTGAAACAACCCAAAAGTTGGATTCCAGTGCAAACCCTAATAGAATTAACCAACCTATTGACATAATTTACTTGAAGAAGGGGGAAGATTATGAAGTCATGATCAACAGTGCCTTTTGGAAAACCTATTTCCCGATGATTTTTATAATTCTTGGATATATGTTTTTTGGTTTTGGAATTATACGGTTGATAAATCAAACTTTGAGTTAAAGCTACCCACCGCTGCCGCAAGATTGTTTCTAGTGGCAAACTCTCAATAGCAGCATAAAAAGCACACACACACAACCTTTACCAAAGTTTTGGGAAAAAGTTAAGTCCCTTCCTTTACAATTAATGCTATTTTTAGCGGACTCCTTCCTTCGGAAGAAGCTATCAATCAACAGATTACAATTTTTAGAAATTCTCATCAAAAAACAAACCTCATGAAACTGTCCATTGCGCTTAACATCTCCTTTTTTTCCCTGTGCACCATTTCGGTCATGGCCCAAACCCAAAAAGACACTTTGGAAATCACCCAGGTGGCGTTGGATTATATCGAATCCCAACATAACGTAAACCCAGCCCAATTTGAACGGGCCGCCCACCCTAGAATGGTGAAAAGAACGTTCTGGACCAACAAAACAACCGGAAAGGAATACCTAAGGGAAACCTTCACCGATGCCATGATCTTATTGGCCGAAACCTATAACAAGGACGGGGACCGATTTCCGGAAAACCCCAAAAAGGAGGTAGTGATTTTGGATATCTTTGATAGGACCGCCTCGGTAAAACTAATTGCAGATGATTGGATCGATTACATGCACATCGTAAAACTGAACGGAAAATGGCAGTTGGTGAATGTGCTGTGGCAGTTCAACGATGCCAGTAGCCATTAAAAGGGACGCTGTTTAAAACATGCTCCACGAAATAAAAAAGCCGCTCAAATACATTTGGCGGCTTTACTTAGTTTTAAACGCAACACCTTGCGCTTGATCGTGGAGAATACCGTCCCGAAATTTTTCGGGAGAACCGGTGGCCTTTCCGAAAGCCTTTGGAACGCTCTAGCCCTTAACCTTAGCAATGAGAAACTCAATATACTTCCTACTCTTCTTTTTCTTGATTTCCCTCTCTCTGATCATGGCTTCACCTCTTGTTGAAAAACTCTCAGTATACTTTTCTTCCCAATCAGTGGCCATTTTGGTGTATTTGGACCTCCCTCCATTATGCCTGCCCATCCTATCCTCCAAATTTTGGCAATGCCCCACATAATATCGGTCAACCGATTCACTGTAAATAATGTAGACAAAAAACTCCATGAAAAATGCATTCTTTTCACACTTTATCTGTTGAAATACGCCCATGACCTTTCCGAAAGCCTTCGGAACGCTCTAGCCAACGTATACCTCAAATAAAAAAAGCACCTCATTAGAGGTGCTTTAATTTTCGTGGAGAATACCGGATTCGAACCGGTGGCCTCTTGCCTGCCAGGCAAGCGCTCTAGCCAACTGAGCTAATCCCCCAAAGTGCGTGCAAAGGAAATACTTTTTCTGAAAGTATCAAAATTTAAGCCCTTTGCTTAGTCTTTTTTAACGCTCAATACCAATACGGGCACGGGCACATAGAACTCCGACTTTAAAATGGTGTTCTTCTCCCAGAGTTTTTTAAAGAACCCTCGCTTTCTTCTAAACACGCAAAGCATGTCAGGATGCTCTTTTTGGTAGTGTTCCGTAACACCCAGGTAGGTGGTCGCATTTTCCGTGATGGTCAATTGCTTGCTCAAATCCATCAGGGCCGTGTTCACCTTCAGATCATCCTCGGAATACCCGGGTCTTTTTACCAACAACAAACTCACCTCCGCGCGAAATTTATTTTTGATAGTGGCCAAGGGATTCAAAATACTACTTCGTTTTAATATCCCTGAACCAAAGGCCGTCATAATCTTTTTAATGGGCTTGAACTCGGTTCCCTTAGGTACGATCAAGGTTGGAATATCCGTCTGCTTGATGATTCTACCCGAAGTGTGTCCCAGATACAGTTCTTCCTTGATCTCATTGCTGCGTGGAGCTATAATGATCAGGTCAATGCCCAATTCCTTATCAATCTGTTTAAGTCCATCAATGATGTCCCCATTATACATGGCCGTCTTGATCTCTACATTCTTGGTATCCACTTGATCAATCACTTCTTTCAAATGCTCCTTGCTGGTCTTCGCCACCTTTTCTTCCACATTGGCAAGACTGCCGACAGCAGTGGTAACCGAAAACACATCCATCACATAGATCATTGCGCCAAAATTGACGGCAAAATCTATGGCATATTGCAGTGTTTTGGATGAATCGGGAGAAGTTCCAATCGGGACAAGAATGTTATGCATGGTTTGGTGATTATGATTAAACCTTAAATTTACAATTTAATTGAAACGAATCAATGATACGACGTGCAAAGATATCTGAAATAAAGGATATCTTGATCATAACACAGGCTTGTGCCCAAAAAATGCAGGACAATGGTATTTTTCAGTGGAACGAGCATTACCCCAATGAAAAGGCGTTTGCCACCGATGTGGATCGAGGTGAACTTTATGTGTTGGAAGAGAACGGTAAAATTGTTGGAGCCGTTGTGGTTTCCACATGGATGGACCAGGAGTATCAACCCATACAATGGCTCACCCCAAATGGCAACAGTACCTACATCCATCGGCTTTGCGTACATCCCAATCTTCAAGGCAAGGGGTATGCCCAACGACTTATGGATTTTGCCGAAGCCCACTCCAAAGAACAGGGCTTTGCCTCTGTACGTTTGGACACCTTTTCCCAAAATAAAAGGAACCAACGATTCTATGAACAGCGGGGCTATCAAAAATTAGGAGATATCTTCTTCCCGAAACAAAGCGAGCATCCCTTTCATTGTTATGAATTAGTGCTGTAACTTGAAGCCGTTTTGAGCACCCAGGTAAATTTTAAGAGCATCAACCAACTGGCCATTCCCGCTACCATTTCGGGTATTGCGGAGCCTGTTCTGAACATTACGGACACTGCCATTGTGGGCAATATCCCTGTGGATGGTCTGGAGTCGCTGGCCGCAGCGGGAATCGTGGGTTCATTTTTGTCCATGCTCATTTGGGTGCTGGGACAAACCCGAAGCTCTATTTCGGCCATTATTTCCCAATATTTGGGCGCCGGAAGGTTGGAGGAGGTCAAAAACCTACCTGCCCAGGCCATTTTCTTCAATATTATGTTGAGCATTTTGGTGTTGTTATCCACCGTATTTATCATTGAAGAGATTTTTGCACTGTTCAATGCTTCCGGAAAAATCCTGGACTATTGTATTTCTTACTACTCCATCCGGGTTTGGGGATTTCCGTTAACGCTTTTCACCTTTGCCATATTTGGCATTTTCAGGGGATTGCAAAACACTTTTTATCCCATGTTGATCGCCATTATCGGTGCGGGATTGAACATTGGCCTTGACTTTCTTTTGGTCTATGGAATTGAGGGATGGGTTCCCGCTTTGTACTTGGACGGGGCTGCCTGGGCCAGTTTGATGTCACAAGCTGTCATGGCCATCATGGCCTTCGTCCTTTTGCTTAAAAAAACAGAAATCAGCATGAAACTTACCTTTCCGTTGAACAAAGAGATCAAACGGGTGGTATTCATGAGCTTGAACCTATTTGTCCGAGCCATTGCCCTTAACGTTGCTTTGATCATTGCCGTTCGCGAGGCCACATCGTTGGGGGATCGCTATATTGGGGCACACACCATAGCCATCAACCTTTGGTTGTTCGCTGCCTTTTTTATTGATGGATTTGCTGCTGCCGGTAACAGTATGGGTGGGAAATTATTGGGCGCCGGCGATTACAATGGTCTTTGGAAATTGGCCAAAAAGGTGATTTTATATGGCATGGTGGTCAGTGTTATTCTGATGGCATTCGGTTTCATTTTCTACAAGCCCATTGGACATATGTTCTCCAATGAAACTGCGGTGCTCCAAACCTTTTACGGCATTTTTTATATTGTGATTCTTGGGTTGCCCATGAATACCTTGGCATTTGTGTTCGATGGACTTTTTAAAGGCCTCGGGGAAATGAAATATTTGCGGAATGTGTTGCTGGCAGCAACATTTTTGGGGTTTGTACCCACTTTGTACCTTGGGAAATATTTAGGTTGGGGCTTCTATGCCATTTGGATCGCCTTTGTGGTCTGGATGATGATTCGGGGCTTCTCGCTGGTTTGGAAATTTAACCAAAAGTTCAGGCCCTATATTCAAAACCCGTAATTTAGCACCATTGGAAGTCTGATGTCTGAAAAAGTTAATTGAAAAATGTCCACAGAGAGAACCAACGGAAGTTTGTACACCAAAATTGAAAATGGAATCGCTACCATCGAGTTTGGCCATCCGGCCAGTAATTCGTTTGTTTCAGAATTATTGGAGCGACTCACCAAAGAATTCCATAAGCTTTCCGAAAATGATGGGGTTTCCGTTATTCTTCTGAAATCTGAAGGCGACCGTGCTTTTTGTGCGGGTGCTTCCTTTGATGAATTGGTGGCCATTTCCAATTTGGAAGAAGGAACGCAATTCTTCAGTGGTTTTGCCAATGTGATCAATGCCATGCGTACATGTCCCAAGCCCATTTTCGGGCGGGTGCAAGGCAAGACCGTTGGCGGCGGGGTAGGATTGGCATCGGCTTGTGACTATGTACACGCCACTGTGGATGCCGCCATTAAACTTTCGGAAATCTCCATCGGGATAGGTCCGTTTGTGATTGCCCCTGCTGTGGAACGAAAAATGGGGAAAGCCGCCCTTGCCGAGTTGACCCTCTATCCCACAGAGTGGAAAAATGCCTATTGGGCCAAAGAAAAAGGCCTGTATGCCAAAGTCTACGATTCCATTTCGGAAATGGACAAAGAGTTGGACATCCACCTTCAAAAATTGGCCACCTATAATCCCGAAGCACTAACAAAAATGAAAAGGGTATTATGGGAAGGCACCGAGCATTGGGACAAATTATTGTTGGAGCGTGCAGAAGCATCCGGAAAACTGGCGCTTTCACCCAATACTAAAAAAGCGTTGGAAAAGTTTAAAAAATAAGAATGTTGATATGAGAAATGTGTTCCCCTTTTTGGCCTTGATCGTAGTGGCGATCTATGTGTTCAACAGAATACGAAACAACAGGAAGTTTAAAAGATAGATGAAGGATATTACCCTGCCCGAAGGCAAAAAGGTCTATTTCGCCAGCGACAACCATCTTGGTGCCCCTACCCGACAGGATAGTCTGCCACGCGAGAAAAAGTTTGTCGCTTGGTTGGATTCCATCAAGCACGATGCCGCTGCCATCTTTTTAATGGGCGATCTTTTTGACTTTTGGTTCGAGTACAAAACCGTGGTTCCCAAAGGATTCACCCGTACGTTGGGGAAATTGGCGGAACTGTCGGACATGGGTATCCAAATCACCTATTTTGTGGGCAACCACGATCTTTGGATGAACGGGTATTTTGAAGAAGAACTGAACATTCCCGTGTACCACAAACCCCAGCAGTTCAACATCAACGACACTTCTTTTTTTATCGGTCATGGTGATGGATTGGGCCCTCACGATAAAGGCTTTAAACGGATGAAAAAAGTGTTTACCAACCCTGTGGCCCAATGGTTTTTTAAATGGCTCCACCCCGATCTTGGGGTGCGGCTGGGACAGCATCTTTCTGTGAACAACAAGATTATTTCCGGTGAGGCCGATGCCAAATTCTTAGGGGAGGACAAAGAATGGCTCATTTTATACGCCAAACGAAAGTTGGAGCAACAACATTACGACCATTTTATTTTTGGACACCGGCATCTTCCTCTGGAAATCCAATTAAATGAAAAATCTACCTATACCAATTTAGGGGATTGGATTTCCTTTTTTACCTATGCAGTTTTTGATGGGGAAAAATTGACGTTGGAAAAGCTGGAGGATTAATCTTCTTTTTCATGTTCGTCAATATCTTTCTGTAAATCCAACCTTCGGAAGGTTGGGGATATAATGGCCGTGGTTCCAGCAGTCAATAAGGTCATACAACCGCCGAAGACCACAGCGGTTACTGTTCCCAACAATTTCGCTGCAAGACCACTTTCAAAAGCTCCCAACTCGTTGGAAGAACCCACAAAAATGGAATTTACCGATGCCACCCTTCCCCGCATGTTGTCTGGTGTCTTCAATTGAAGGATTGTTTGTCGAATTATCATGGATACCCCATCCACTGCCCCACTGAGGAACAAAGCAATGACAGATAACCAGAACAGCTCTGAAACCCCAAAAACAATGATACAGACTCCAAAAGCAAACACGGCCCACAACAATTTTTTGCCGGCATTCCTATGCAATGGAAACCTTGTGGATCCCAACATGGTCAGGGATGCCCCAACGGCCGGTGCCGCCCTCAAAATTCCAAAACCTTCGGAGCCCACATGCAAAATGTCCTGAGCATATACAGGCAACAATGCTACGGCACCACCAAAAAGTACGGCAATCATATCTAAGGTAAGTGCCCCAAAAATGGCCTTGCTCCCAAAAACAAACTTGAGCCCATCCTTTAAACTTTGGAATACAGGTTCCCCAATCTTTGGGTTCAAAATGGGCTTCTTGGGTATCCGTAACAAAAATAAAAGGGCAATCAACGAGAAACCGAAAATGACACACATACTCCAATGGACCCCGATCCAGCTAATGGAAAATCCTGCCAAGGCGGGACCCAACACAGAGGCCATTTGC
Source organism: Allomuricauda sp. (assembly GCA_020434915.1). Lineage (GTDB taxonomy): Bacteria > Bacteroidota > Bacteroidia > Flavobacteriales > Flavobacteriaceae > Flagellimonas. Next base: position 9,809 of record JAGQZL010000019.1, read on the forward strand.
CAAGTGGAACTGCTCCACGTAGCCGCATTCGGATAGATTTTTTTAGGAACGATCAAGGCAATCAATGAAAAAATAGTTGGGCCCAAAAACGACCGTACCAATCCACCCAAAAACACAAGGCCATAAATGGCATATAAAATCTTTTTGGATGACCACGTATCCTCAAGTCCCGGCCAACTTAAGGCAAAAAGCCCCAAACTGATCACCGAAAATCCAGCAATACAAGTGACCAAAAGGTTTCGCTTTTCCCGTTGGTCCACAATATGTCCTGCAAAAAGGGCCATTAAAACCGCAGGCACAAATTCCATGAACCCAATAATGGCTAATGAAAATGGATCTTTCGTCATAGAATACACCTGCCATTCAATAACAATGAACTGCATGGACCAGGCAAACACCATGGCAAAGCGTACCACCAAAAAAATATTGAACTCCTTATACCGAAGTGCTGCGTAGGGATCCATAAATAGCTAGCGAATGTCTCTAAGTTTTAGTTGAAGGCTCACCGTTCCGTTCCATTCATTTTCATCCAACGAAAATACGGCATCAAATGGTTTTGGTTTCTTAATCCGATCTATTTTATTCCCCAGATTGAACCCTATGGCCCCAATGGGCTGCGATCCGTTTTGATAAAGGGCGCATTTCAAATGTTTTTCTCCTTCCCCAACACCTCTGGCATACCCGGTATCCTTTACCCCTTCGGACATAAAAATAGGTGTCATGTTCCCAGGGCCAAAAGGGGCAAACTGTTTTAGGATGCGCATCATCTTTGGTGTGATCTGATCCATTTCAATTTGGGCATCAACAGTCACCTCTGGCTGTAATAATTTGGGGTCGATGGTCTCCTGTACCACTTTTTCAAATTGTTGTTTGAACATTTCGTATTGTTCTTCCTGCAGGGTCAGACCCGCGGCATACATGTGTCCTCCAAACTGCTCTAGAAATTCTGAACACCCTTCCAATGCGTTATAAATGTCAAATCCTTTGACGGATCGCGCCGAGGCAGCCAATTTATCCCCGCTTTTAGTAAAGACCAACGTAGGTCTGTAATAGGTTTCGGTAAGTCGGGATGCTACAATGCCAATGACTCCTTTGTGCCAATTTTCGTTATAGACCACAGAAGTGAACCGCTCTTCTTCCTTGTTTTCCTGTATTTGCAACAATGCTGCTTCGGTTATTTCTTGATCCAAACTTTTGCGTTCCGTGTTGAAGCTCTCTATTTCCTGGGCATGCTTTTGGGCCATAGCATAGTTGGTCTCCGTCAACAGAGCAACGGCATGTTGCCCATGCTTCATCCTACCAGCGGCATTGATTCGGGGAGCAATGATAAAAACCACGTCGGTAATGTTCAATTCCTTCTTTTTTATTTGGTCGATGATGGCCTTGAAACCTATCCTTGGTCTTGAATTTATCACCTGGAGTCCAAAATGGGCCAACACCCGGTTCTCCCCTGTAATGGGAACAATGTCCGCCGCAATGGCCGTAGCCACCAAATCCAAATAGGGAACCAACGATTTAAAGGGCAATCCTCGGGAAACCGCCAAGGCTTGAATCAATTTAAACCCAACCCCACAGCCGCAAAGTTCCTTGTACGGATATCCACAGTCTTCTTGTTTGGGGTCCAAAATAGCCACCGCGTCGGGGAGTGTATCCCCTGGCCTGTGGTGGTCACATACAATGATGTCTATCCCTTTCTTTTTGGCATAGGCCACCTGATCCAATGCTTTGATGCCACAATCCAGGGCTATAATCAAGGAAATATCGTTGTCCTCGGCAAAATCAATCCCTTGGAAAGAGATCCCATATCCTTCCAAATAGCGGTCAGGAATATACGTGGCCACATTGGGATAGGTTTCCAAGAGAAATGAGGACATGAGTGCTACCGAAGTGGTGCCATCAACATCATAATCCCCGTATACCAAAATGTTCTCCTCGTTTTCAATGGCACGTTCAATACGAACTACTGCCTTGTCCATGTCCTTCATTAAAAAAGGATCCTCTAAATCGGATAGGTCAGGTCGGAAAAATGCCTTGGCCTCCTCATAATTGGTTATGCCCCTTTGGAGCAATAATTGTGCAATAAGCTTTTCCACTTTCAGTTCTTCTGAAAGCTTTTCAATGTCTTCCTGTTCAGGTTTGGGTTTTAAGGTCCAACGCATAGTAAAAAAATCATAGGTTCTTAATCAGTAATATTTGGGGAAAGTGTTTGTTCGGATTCTAATTTTTTGATCAACGAAAATGTGATGAGGATGTGTGCGAGGTAATAGGTTGGTGTGATGAGAAAATCAAAGGTGTGGTAGCCCACAAATTCTTTGAAGGCAATAATGGTATCGGAAAAAATGATGAGTACAATCCCGAATACGTAACTCCATTTTGCGGTAGGGTTTCCATGCATTCCAATAGCGGCTCCCAAGGAAAAACAAGAAATAAGTAGATAAATCAACGAGGCCACCATAAGTGGCATATCGGTAAAGGTGGGATACAGTACCAAGAAAAAGAATGCCAGATAGGCCAACAACAACAGCACCGTGAACTTCCATTTGATCTTGCCGTTCAACATAGCATACACCAAATAGCCCACATGCGCCAAAAAGAACAGGGCAATCCCTTTTACAAATTGGGAGGCATCCCCGTTCATGTTGGACAAAAACCAATCCCCTATGATGGAAAACAGGAAAGCAGCGACAATCATCCAAACATCCTTGGTGGGCTTTTTGGATACAAAAACAAGTCCCAAAATGATGATGATTCCCATTCCGGCAGTCCCGGATTTAAACAGGAAGTTGGAGGTGGCCACTCCCAAGACGGCAAATATCGCAGATATTGCCAACAACCCAAAAGCCCAATTTTTTTTCAGCCACATAATGGTACTGTTTATGTTGATTTGTGTCGGTTTTCAAAAAGAAACCAGTGCTAAAAAGGAACTTGGGGGTTCTTGTCCTTTGATTTAATCTATTTGTGGTGGTAAATAATTTTAATATCCAAAGTGGCAAATTTTCGGAACATTTCCATCACACCACAATAGCGTTCCACAGATAGGTCCACCGCTTTTTTCAGCTTTTCCTCTTTAAGGTTGGAACCCGAAAAATGATATTCAATAACTACCGAGTCGTAATATTTAGGGTGCTCATCTGTGAGATTGGCAATGGTCTCAATCTTGAATTCATCGACATCCAATTTCATTTTTTGTATCAAGGAAGCCACATCCAACCCTGAACACCCGGCCAAAGAGGACAACATCAATGCCTTGGGGCGAAAACCGGAACCATCGCCACCACTTTCAGGTCCAGCATCAATTTTTAAGGTATGTCCAGACGGATTGTTGCTTTCAAATGCCATTCCACCCAACCAGGTGGTTGTAATATGATTTGTCATGAAGTCAAATTTTCGTTTCTTGTGGATACCAAAAATACGATTAAAAATCTCATCCATGGCCTTAGTAAACCCACTTGACCCGAATCATGACTTGGAAACCAAACAATTAGCGGAATTTTTTAACGAAACTCTAGGTTTTTGTCCCAATTCGGTTTTGACCATGCAGCACAGACCTGCCATTTCCAAAGCGTTTATTAACCTGAACAAGGCTGTTATGGCCAATGAAGGCAAGGTTACTTCCGCCCTAAAACGGATGATTGCCTGGGTAAGCAGCAATGCCACGGGGTGCCGCTATTGCCAGGCCCATGCCATAAGGGCCGCGGAACGCTACGGAGCGGAACAAGAACAATTGGACAATATCTGGGAATACCGGACCCATCCTGCCTTTTCGGAAGCGGAACGTGCCGCCTTGGACTTTTCATTGGCGGCTTCCCAAGTGCCCAATGCCGTAAATGCAGAAATCAAGGAGCGTCTGTATCGCTATTGGAACGAAGGGGAAATTGTGGAAATGTTAGGGGTCATTGCCCTTTTTGGCTACCTCAACCGTTGGAACGATTCCATGGGCACTTCCATTGAGGGTGGGGCCGTGGAAAGTGCTGAACAGTATTTGGGCAAACACGGTTGGGAAAAGGGTAAGCATGATGGGTCTAGGTACTAGGCTTTAGATGGCCGGAAACTACCCTGTACAGCTCTGGTAGCACCTCATCCTCAAACCAAGGGTTTTTGCTCAACCAAAACCGATTTCTGGGAGATGGGTGGGGCAATACAAAGTATTGGGGCAGATATGCCTTGTGGTTCCTAACGGTCTCCGTTAAATTATTTCCCATTTGACTCCCCAAATAATATTTCTGGGAATATTGTCCAATCAATAGGGTCAGCTTTAAGTTGGGCATTTTATCCAACAAGGTTTGATGCCACTGGGGGGCACATTCCGGTCTGGGTGGCAAATCCCCTGATGTTCCCTTTCCGGGATAACAAAATCCCATCGGCATTTGGGCAATTTTGGTCTCGTCGTAAAACTCCTCATCGGATACGCCCATCCACTTGCGGAGCTGTTTGCCGCTTTGGTCGTCCCATGGAATGCCCGTTTGGTGCACTTTGGTTCCAGGGGCATGGCCTATGATCAAAATCCTTGCCTTCGGGTTTGCAGCTACTATGGGTCGTGTGCCAAGGGGCAGATGCTCCACGCAAAGAGAACAACTCCTAATCTGTTTAAGCAACTTATCCATATCCTTTGCTAACATATAGCTATAAATGTAAAAAAAGCACCCCAACCATTTTGTCGGGGTACTTTCCACACACTATCACCTAAATAATTAATTGTAGGTCCCTTTCAACTTATTCCAATTCTCATTGGCCTTGTCCATCAATTTTTTATGGTTGTTCTCGGCCAACCAAAGTTGTTGGGCGTCCAACTCAAGATTGTACAGGTACAAAAAATACTTCCCATCCTTTACAATGAACTTATTGGGGTCCGGTCTAAACTTTGCACCTGCATACACACCAAAAGCGCAATAACCTCCATACTGTGGCAAATATTTGCCTGGGTTCTGGTCAAACTTCTTTTTCTGGTCTGCATCGGTAAAATAGTATACCACTTTATCATGTTCGGACTTGAACTCTTTTAAACCTTTTTGGGCAATACCAAGATCTAAATACGATACCGGGCTGTACCCCTCAAGGGCAATATTGCTGTTATCTATGTTGTGTGCTTTTTTGTCTTGGGCAACACCCAAGTTGATACTCAAAGTCAGTACCATTAAAATTGAAATATTCTTTATTGTTTTCATTGTTTGTGAATTTTAAATTGTTGTTTGTTTTTGTTCCTTACTGGCACTTAGGGCCACTACCAAAAAGACCACGGTTGCGTTGAACCAATAGTAAATGGCGTCCGCTCCCTCAAAACCCAATGCAAAGGGCACGATCATGAAGGTTACTGCCACAACAAGGTCTATTGCCAAATGACCTTCAAAAGGGATTACCTTAAAAATGCTCAGTTTGTAATCGGTAAGCAGACTTGCTACAAACACTGCCAATCCTGTGGCCACGGAAAACCATACTGCCGTACTTGAAGATTCGCCAAGCCCCAGTAGAAAGGGCGCTATCAAAAGGCCCAATCCGGCGGTATAATCTGCCACACCATGAAGAGTGGGGGTTATAAACCTTAAATTCATGGCCTTGGATTATGCGTTAAAATATTCCTCGTGGACCACTTTGCCCTCGTTGTTCCAGATTCTTCGGATGATTTCATGCCAATACACCCTACTGTTGTCCTTCATCAAAAAATCGAAAGTGAATTCGGAAGCCGATACGTTGCCGTCCACAATGGTCCTGTGCAGTTCAATGCCATTCACTTTTGCAATGGCGCCTGCAAAACCAGTCATTTTTTCCACCATTTGTGCTTTACCGGTCGTAGTCACCTGGTTGTAGTCCGAAGTATTTGCTTCCTCCGCAAAAAACTTCTCGACAGCCTCAACAATTGCACCTTGTGCAACAATGCTGTCCATTTCTGTAGCTAAGGTTCTAATATCCATTTGCCTTATTTTTACTTATTAAACAATTTGTGTTGTAATTACAGGGCAAATGTCTGACGGTAATTCAACCGATCTACTACAAAAAAGACGCCATCTCTTGTACTTTTTCGGTTTTGAAGGAAGTGGGATTAATTCCCGTGTAATGCTTGAAAAAAGAAGAAAAGTGATTGGGTTCCTCGAACCCCAACTGAATGGAAATCTCCTTTACGGACCATTCATCCGCCAACATTTTTTTTGATGTGCAGATCAACTCATTACGTATAAGTCCTCCCATGGTCTCGTTCATCTTGTCCTTTGTTTTCTTGGAGAGTGCCTTTACGGACAGGTTCATCTTTTCGGCGTAGAATTCCAGGGAGCGCTCATTCATGTGGTTTGCCCTCACCAGCTCCAAGATATGTTCCACAAAAGGATCCTTTCGCTCAAAATCAAAATTCTCCCGAAACTGGATTGGCGTACACCCCGTCCTTTTTTTGAAAACCCTGGTAAAATATGCTGGATCCTTGAAGCCAACATCATAGCAAACCTCTTGGACACTACAATCCGAGAAAACTACCTTTTTCTTACTCTCTACCAATCTTTTCTGTTCCAACATGGATTTGATCGTCAATCCCAGTTTTTCCTTGATTAGGTAGGAGGTGCCAATCCCTTTTTCGCCAACCATGGATTGCAGGTCTTTCCCTGTTACTTGATCGGGAAAGGTTTTGTCTATCAGGTCCTTCACATCAAATATGGATTGATATTCCCTTCTACTGGCATTGAAGGGGTTCTTAAGGAACCATTGATCCAAGGAGTGCTCTATAATTTTCTTGGCATCCTGTTCTTTGTTTGCAGCGGAAAGGAACATTTCCAATTTTGAGCCTTGGATTGCATCAATATGTCCCAAGGAAATCAAATGTTTGAAGAGGACCCGGACTTCCTTGTTTTCAAATACCTCCCTGTTTTGAAATTCAATCTTTTGGACAGAAAAGTCATCGGACAAAAACTTGATGTATTGTCCTTTTTCAAGATAAATGGCCTTGTTTTCCCAATTATGGTAGTTGTTGAAATCAACCTGGATACTCCCTGTACCGGAAAGTATATGCAGTAGGGTGTATTGGTTGATAAAGTGGACCTTGTTCAGTATCGGGTTGAAAATTTGAACCATCTTCCCAATTTGCTTTATGCCTTGGTCGGAAGACAGTGGTATTGCTGACACAAATAGTGTTGAGACCAGTTGAATCCTAAATAATGCCTTCCAACAAATAAATGGTAAGCATACCCCAAAATGTACCTGTGGCCATGCTTAAAATGGCGAGGATAATGGCATGGGGCATCCAGTTGGGACGGTAGGCTGCGGTTACCGCTGGGGCCGTGGCAATGCCCCCTACATTGGCCATGCTGGCAATGGGTACCCAAGCCATATTCACGTTCAAAAGTTTTGCGACCAACATCATAAAAGCAAAATGGCCCACCAACCAAATCAATAAAAATCCGAAAAATGCCATATCAAACCCAAACATGTCGAAACGTAGTTTCAATCCGAGTATGGACATGACCACCAAAATTAAAATGGCTCCCAATTTTAACGTAAACCGAAAATTCCATTTGGGCACAAAGTTCCCCAAGGCCAATCCCAAAAATGACAATACCACTACCTTGACCACGAATATTTTAAACACAAAATGTACTATACATATTCCCATCAGTAATAGGACCAAGCTCCACCATGGGGATAAAAGACTTCCTTTGGTTTCATTGATTTTATCCGGAATCTCCTGATCGGAAATCTTCAGGAACGTATTCATTCTATTGCTCTTCTTGATGGTCTGGAACATCAAAATCGTCCAAACATTCACCAAAATATTGTCCATCACCAAAACCGAAAGAAAGATATTCTCCGGGCAATTGACCAATTCCTTCAATACCAGTTGGCTTGTGCTACCGCCTATCCAACTGCCCACAATGGGGGGTACTCCTTTCCAAAATCCCTTTGCTGAAAGTGTAGTGGAAACCAACTCCGTTTCTTCAAAAGCCAATACAAAAACAACGGGGAACAAGATAATAAAAAGGGACCCCGCCACAAAAACCGCTATGGGTTTAAACCCAATGGCCCTTACCTGACTCAGCGAAAGACTGGCCATCACGGCAATGATGGTCAAAGGAATGAAAAAATCCTTGCTGAGGCCATGGATGTTGGATTGTGAAAAATTGAACCCCATTACATAGCTGATGATAGCCGGG
>JAGQZL010000001.1 GCA_020434915.1 Allomuricauda sp.
GTTGCAACAATACACCACCAACCCTGAAAAACTGGATGAATTTCAAAAAAAATACAATCTGGATTTCAGTAAAACAGATATTTTGCTGTTAACAAACATGGTAAATGACACCTTAACATATGCAGAAATGCTGAAAAAAAATCGTGGAAAATGGCTTTACATTGACTTTTGGGCCAGCTGGTGCCGCCCTTGTCGTGAAAATATGCCTGCCTCGGTCAACTTAAAAAAATCCTTTACCGGAAAAAACGTTGATTTCATCTATATCAGTAGTTATGACAAAAAAGAAAACTGGAGAAAAGCCATACAGAAGGATGGTATAGGTGAAAGCCAAAACTATTTCATTGAGAATGGAAATGTATCAAAAGTAATTGAAGATTTAGGGATTGAGACCATTCCTCACTATTTGATCTATAATCCTGAAGGTACCCTTGTAAGCAGATACGCAAATAGACCCGGCCAAGGTGCAAAAGAAGAGCTGATCGGCCTCATGGAGAAGAAGTAGATTTTTATTACGTAACCCTTAACTGCTCCTGCAATGCCCCATTTTCCTTCAACATGGCCCTTCCGTCCCTAAAACTTAAATATGGGTGTCCCTTTTGGTGGTTGAGCATGCTCACCTCGTTCATCATGCCCCAATGTCTTGTGACTTCTTTCCAAGCCCAAAACAAAGAATGCTTTGGATCGTAGATGTGGGTAGCCTCCCCTCCTGCCCCGTTGATTTCGATCACACTGAAGTTTTTTCCCAAGCAAAGGTCCTCAAACGTGTTGTAAAGCACATCCAACCTTCCGTAATGAAATCCCTCCATTTCGGAACATATACTGTTTACAGTCTGCACCAGCTCTTCATTGATCCGATGGCTGACATCCACAAACTTGGCGCCACGTGTATGGCTTCCGTAGGGCACTAAAATAAATTCCTCTCCTTCTTCCAGAACATTGTGGAGCCTTTCCCCAAACTTTTTCTTCAATGCCTTTAACTGCAAATGACTCCTTGGATTTTGTTTGATAAGTTCCAAAAGAGTGCTCTTTCCATCCCCAATAACGGACAAAAATTCCTTGGACACAACGCCAGTCACCTTACCTAACTCCTCCCCGGGCTTTCGTACATAAAAAATTCCTACCTCCTTTTGAAACGGAATGAGTTCCTGCACCAAAAAATTGGACGGACTCCACAATACATATTCCCGAAACTCGTCCTTGTTATGGATTTTTTCGACCCCAAAAGCCTTCATGCCGATATCCGGTTTGGCAATAAAAGGAAATCCGATACCAGAGACCAAAACCCTTTCCAATGCCCATTCAGGGGATTGGTCCTTGGGAATGAACACCGTTAGAGGAATGAACTGATTTGGTATCATTTTGTAGATCTCCATTTTGGACTCCATGGCCATTCCCCCATTTTTCATGGCGGGGTTGGCGGCATTGAAAAAGAATATGGAACGTGCCTTCAGTGAATAGAATAGCCAAACCGGAAATAACGGATAATATATCAACCAAAAAGGCCAATATTCCCAGTGGGTAATTCTATGCCATATCAGTTTAAAGGAATCCATTGAAGCTACAGAATGAGTTGGTTGGAAGAAAAAGGAACTTCATAGGATGCATTGTTCAGCAGATCTAGATGACGCATCAATGCTTCGTCTTCCTCCAGTACCACTTGTGTTACGCTAAAGGTTTTTAGTCCCGATTCCCGATCAATGATAAACCCGTTTTCAAAATCGTCATGGTTAGTTGAGTGGAAATTGACCACATCGGATGCACCAATAACTGGGTTTTGATCAATAAATCGGTCGAACAATTGGGCCCGATGTTCGATGACCTTGTCCTCGTACAATGTGGAAGATGACCAAATATGGTTTTTGGTCTTGTCCAACGGTCTAAAATACTTTTGGTTTCCGTCCCATCTAAACTCCAACAGCTCCGAATTGAATAAAACCATAGTGAACGGTTCAACGTTATAAAGTTCCATTTCCCAAAGCTTGGTCTCTGGGTTATCGGAAGAAATTACATCCAGAAGAATCAATCCGCGACTCCTCCTATAATTTCCTGCGGAGGTATGCCTTACAAAGGCACCGTTCAGCAATACCGAAACTACTCCATATTCATTGAGGGCAAACCATGTTCCCCCAGCTTTGGGGTCTTTTGGGAACAAAATTCTTGTATCCCCTATTACTTCCTCTTGGGGTTTCTGTGCCGATGGTCTAGATATGTGCTCATCCCTATTGGAAGTGATGAAATACCCATTGTCTACCGAAACAAAACTTACTGTGCACATGTCTCCCTGTATTGCATGGTAGAAGGGGCCACTCCAAAAGATTCCGGGAGTTGCATACGTGTAAAATGTTCAATTCCCACTTTTATAAGGGCATGATGGTGGATGGTATGCTCCAGATTGTACATTACCTCCCTATAATAATTGGAATCCAAATTGTTTTCCTCTCCCCCAAGTTCATAACTCATCTTGATGGGCTTGTTTGGGCGTTCCAGATGGGCTTGTATGTATTCCAATTGTTGAATGGCAAAGGGAAGTTCCTGTTCTATCCGAAAATCGCGTTTTCTGCGATCGTAGGAGACATCGGCAACCTCATACCCATGCAACAAGCAGAGATAGAGCTCAATGATGTGGCGAGTGTGTTGCCCGATGGTGGAATTGGAAAGAACACTGCATGACTGTGTATAACAATCCGATGGGAGTCCCAAAAGAATACGCTTGAATTGTTCTAAGGTATTCAAAGAAGATTTGAACATTGTTATTGGATTTTATAGTTGATTCGTTTTTTGATCAATAGGAACATAAGATAGAAAGAAAATCCAAGGTAAATAGTTCCCATAAGAATATTTGTCATCCTATTATATTGATCGTAATTGTTGAAAATATATTTTCCTGCAAGGATAAAAACGCCAAGGGCCACCATGGTTCCAAGCCCTATTCCCATTAAATAAAATAGATGGTGAGATTTTGATGATTCAAGAATTCCTTTACCCTCCAACACCTTGTTCCAGGTGAACCAAAAAGGAACCTGTAACGGGTTCAGGGCACTCAGTAAAAGTCCAAGCACAAAGGTCGACTTGATCTGTGGCAAGATCTCCGCTTTGGAGCTGGCACCAACAACATTGGATGCATCCAAGAAACTGGTAATGGATAGGTACATTAATAATAGGATACCCAAAGGCAAAAGATATTGTATCGCTCTTTCACCAAACTGTAGTTTTTCACTCCCAAAAAGCGTCAACCGCACCACGGCCAATTCTACCAGTACCACGGCCAAAGCAAACCCATAAGCAGCTTCCAATCCTTGGGTGGCCGAAATATCAAAGGCGGTCAGGTTCAAAGTTCCAAAGGGCAAAGCCCCCAAGAAACTTATCAATAGCCCCGCTAAACCTACCTTTGCCATTTTTACCATACTGGTGTTGCCTTTCAATATTGACCCAAACAAAAAGGCCATACTCTTTTTGACGTAAAATCACCCAAAAAGTTACTAATTCTTGATTTTTTCCCAGTTTTTGTCCGCTTTTTGCTTCAAATTGTCTGGAGATTCATCCAACCAAAGGTTTAAGGTATTGGTATTGCCAGAATTATAGAACAGGTATAGTTTGCCATCCCTTATTTCGTAGGTTTGAGGGTTGATACTCACCTTTTTCCCATTAACAGCAACGGCATATGCACAGTACCCCCCATACTCTGGAAGAAACGAAGTGGGCTTTGCCTTGAATTTGTTCAAATTGGCCTCATTGGCGAACTTGTATTTGACACCATCATACTCAGTGGTGTATTCCTTTTGGCCTTCCAAGGCCTTTCCATCAAAATAAGAGACCACATCGTACCCGTTGGCGGCATATCCTTTTTTGGTATTATAATCGATGCTTTGTGCGTAGGTGATAGCTCCCACCGCCAAAAAAAGAACCAATAGTATTTTTCTCATGTGTGTTGAATTTAAAGTTTAAGGTATTCCACCATTTTCTGGCCAGTAAACACAGTGGATATGCCCCTTTTAGTCCAACATGGGGAGTATTCCTTTCAGAAGAAAGGAAAAAAGAAGGTTAAACTATTGCCAATATTCGGGAACTTACCAATGATAGCCCAACATTGAATTCAAAAAAACCTTTAAGCGTTCAACCATTTTTTGAATTCTGCCGCCTTGTTCTTACTGACGATGATGTTGATATCCGATTCGGGCATTACATCTATCTTAAGCTGGTTGTTCCCATATCTCAATATCTTATGTATGGAATTGATGGAAAGGATAAACTGTCTGTTGGCCCTAAAGAAAAGGGAATCGTCCAAATCATGATAAAGTTCGTCCAGGCTATTGTTACTGGTGGTCAGTTTTCCGTCTATTCGCCGGACATAGGTCACCGTATTTTCTGTGTAGATATATGCAATCTCTTCCATACCCAACGAGACCAGTTCATTTTTTAAATAGGTGAGTATCCGTTTTTTGTTCGAATTCCCGTTGGATTCGTCATCCTTTTGGTCCGAAAGGTCTATTTTTTTCTTGTAAGTGGCCAGGTCATGGTTCAATTTGGAAAGGTTCAAGACTTCTTCGGAAAGCTTTTCATTCTTTTGTTCCAATTCCCTTTCATAGCTACTGCCTATGAATCGGACCATCAACACAGATAGGAATACGATGGCAAACCCGGTGACCACATGGACCATCAAAAAATTTGCCTTCACACTTTTTACCTCCTCATTGATCTTGTCCATATTGGCATGGGCCGCCACAATCCAGTCCGTATTGTTTACTGGATATAGGTAAACAATTTCAGATTGCCTCTCTGAATTCTTAAAATCCCGTACTCCTCCACCTTTTTCCTTTCCTTGCAAATACGAATAAAAGTCCTTGGAATCCACTTCTTCCTGGATTCCCATAACATAGGACTCGTCGGGGCCCGTTATTTTTCCGATTTTTTCTGGATTAGGATGGCAGATTTCCTTCCCGGACCAATCAAACATACAGACAAACCCAGATTGCGTATTGGTATTTTCGATACTGCTTTGAAAATTTCGGATGATGGTTTCCTTGTCCACATTGTTCTCAACTTGGTAGGTAATCATCTTGGCCAACTCTTCAGCCTCCCTTTTGCTAGACTCCAACTGAATTTTCAGAAACTGCTCCGTGCTAAGCCCCACCAAATAGTTCATACTAAAATAGGCCGCCACAAAAACAATGACCAATAGGGATAAAAAAGTAAAAAAATAGAGTTTGTCCTTTTTCATGTGCTGCGCAATTTGATGCTAAAAATAGGAATACGTTCCGAAAAAAAAAGACACTAAGGTCACAAAAGAAATCTTTGCAAATACCACTGTTTTTTCAAAGGTTTTTTTTCCCTTTCAGAGGCTATTATTCCCTGTCGCCAAGTTTTCTTTTGAGGTAAGTGGTTGATTCTGGTTCATTTGCAGCAGTAAATCTCTAAATGTAATTAATCATGAAAAAAGTATTTCTTCTGTTCGTTACATCCATGTTTTTACTGCATAGCTGTAGCAGTGATGACAACGGTGGAACAACAACCCCAGACCCCGATCCAGATGGCACACCTGAACCAACGATCAGTGTACAACTGGTAAGCAATGCCACCCACGGCCAAATTCTAACGGACGGTGATGGCAATTCTCTTTACTTCTTCTCCAAAGATCAGGATGGCCAATCTGCCTGTGGGGAAGCAGGTGACTGCATCAGCATTTGGCCTCTCTTTTATGTGGAAGACTTAACCCTTGGTGAAGGTCTTACCGCCGCCGACTTTGGTGAAATCACCAGGGAAGATGGCGACAAACAGACCACTTACAAAGGATGGCCATTGTATTATTTTAACAACGACAATGCCCCTGGGGACACCAATGGTGATGACGTAAACAACATTTGGTACGTGGCCAAGCCAGATTATTCCCTAATGTATGCAAGAGAGCAATTGGTAGGACTTGATGGAAACAACTATACTAGCGATTACACTGTGGGCGATGGTGAGACCAGCTACATTGTGGACATCAACGGTAGAACCCTTTACACGTTTATCAACGACACCAAAGATCAGAACAACTTTACGGCAGCCGATTTCTCCAACAACGGGGTATGGCCCATTGCCGAGATTACCTTGGACAAAATTCCAAGTATTTTGGACAACGCTGACTTCGGCACCATCAATGTGTACGGTAGAACCCAGTTGACTTATAAAGGATGGCCCCTCTATTATTTTGGTCAGGATGCCGCACGTGGAGACAACAAAGGGGTAAGCTTTCCCAATCCAGGGGTATGGCCCATTGCCAATGTAGACACTCCTGTTGCTCCTGTAGCTGAGGCAGAATCCACTGTAAAATTAGCAGACAACAATACCCATGGCAAAATCTTGACAGACAGTGAAGGGAACTCCTTGTACTTCTTCTCCAAAGATCAGGATGGACAATCCGCTTGTGGAGAAGCAGGAGGTTGCATCGACACATGGCCAGTGTTTTATCAAGAAGAGTTGATCTTGGACGAAGGCCTTTCCGCTTCCGATTTCGGTGAAATTACCAGGGAAGATGGTGCCAAGCAAACCACTTACAAGGGATGGCCACTGTACTACTACATGAGCGATGATGCTCCTGGCGATACCAATGGTGACGATGTAAACCATGTTTGGTACGTAGCCAAGCCAGATTATTCCCTAATGTATGCAAGAGAGCAATTGGTAGGACATGATGGTAAAAACTACACCAGTGATTACACAGAGGGAGATGGAGAGACCAGCTATATCGTGGACATCAACGGCAGAACCCTTTATACTTTCGCCAACGACACCAATGGACAAAACAATTTTACCGCTGAAGATTTTTCCAACAATGGGGTATGGCCCATTGCCGAGATTACTTTGGATCAAATCCCAAGTATTCTTGACGGTGAGGACTTCGGTACCATTGATGTGTACGGAAGAACTCAATTGACCTACAAAGGCTGGCCGCTCTATTACTTTGGACAGGATGAAGTTAGAGGAGATAACAAAGGGATAAGTTTCCCAGCTCCAGGAGTATGGCCTATTGCCAATGTAGACACCCCTACTGCTCCCAGTAATTAAGATTTAGGAAAGACAAAGAGAGTTTTTTGGTTGGTTATTTAGTGCGCGGGTTTGTCAAATTCAAGTTTTTAAAAATGAGAAAAAGAACATCAATAGTTGTATTACTTGTCATCACTTCACTTTTAACATTGATTCTTGTTTCCCAGTTAAGGACTGTTAGTACAAACCCGCCAATAACCAGTGATTTTGGCAATACTCCGGAAAACATCAAAAGTATCGTACGGAATTCATGCTATGATTGCCATTCCAATGAAACACAACTAGAATGGTTCCATAAACTCCCCTTTATAGCCAGCAGGGTAAAAGAGGATATCGAGAAGGGAAGGGAAAAAATCAACTTCTCGGAATGGGACCAATATTCGGAAAAGGAACAAATCACCATCCTTTTCAACATGTTGACCAAGGTCAAGAAAGACATCATGCCTCCAGAGGACTATCTGTTTGTACATCCCAGCTCAAAATTGACGGATAGCCAAAAAGAGGAATTGGAAACCTATATCAAGGGCCTTGACAACATTTCCGGTTATTCAATCAATATGGATGGCCAAAAACGCTACGAAAAAGCATATCAGAATTGGGAAGAAAATAAAGAAAAAGAAAAGAAAATAGAAAAATCACCTAACGGGATTCCCTTTCCCGAAGATTATAGGAAATGGAAGGTTGTCAGCAGTTCTTACAGGTTAGACCACCATACACTCAGAGTCATTTTAGGGAACGATGTGGCCATTGAGGCCATAGATAACAATGAGACGAATCCTTGGCCAGACGGGGCCATTTTGGGGAAAGTGGTCTGGGAACAAAGGAACGATGAGAACTGGGAAGCTGCCATAGTACCATCCTCTTTTGTCCATGCCGAGTTCATGTTCAAGGATTCAAAAAAGTATGGAAGCACTCATGGTTGGGGATGGGCCAGATGGCTAGGTACCGAGCTTACGCCATTCGGCCAAGATGAGTCATTCACCCAGAGTTGCATAGAATGTCATCTACCGGTAAAGAACAGAGACTATGTCTTTACGACGCCTTCCATCTTTCCTTAAAAATTGCACCAATAAAAACAGGGGATTAATAATTCCCATAAAAAAACAAAACATGAAAACTAAAAAAAGAATAGGCATTGCCATGCTGTTCACAGGTATGCTCATTTTGTTTTTCTCCTGTGAAACCAATGTAGAGGAAGACATCATCATTGATGACATGATGGGTATGGAGGAAGAGCCATGCGCTCCTTCCTTTACCAACGACATTGAACCCATTATAGCAAACAACTGTCTAAGCTGCCACAGTGGAACACAGTTCCCTGATCTACGGACCTATCAAGGTGTCAGCTCCAATGCCGGAATTGTTAAAACTCAAGTAGTGAACAGGACCATGCCCATTGGAGGATCTTTGACCAACAATGAAATAGACTTGATCAGTTGTTGGGTAGACAATGGAGCACCCAATAACTAAAAGAGAGAAGCCATGAGCAAGAAAAATATACTGATTCTTTTGGCCGTACTTACCATTCTTGGTGGCTACCTAGGCATTAGGATGTATAACAAACCCCATGTAAACGTGGCGGAATCCGACCCAGATCTAGTGCTGTTTTCCCAAACATTACTGGATGACTTTGAGAGTGACGAGATCAGTGCCAATGAAAAATATCTAGAACAGATCATACAGGTGACCGGTAAAATCCAAAAACTGGGTACCGCAAATGGAAATGGCACCATTACCCTTACCAATGGTACTTCCATAGGGAGCGTCATCTGCCACTTATCAGAAAAGGAAAACAAAAAAATGGTCTCCCTACGTGAGGGCCAAGAAATTATGGTTAAAGGTATCTGCACCGGCTATCTGATGGATGTAATACTCATTAACTGTGTTTTAGTCAATTAAGAAAACATGAAAACAATACAACTTTTATTAATGTCCGTCCTATTTATGGGCCTTGCCCACGGACAGGAAAAATATATTACCAAGCAGGGCTATATCTCCTTCTTCTCCCATTCGCCTGTGGAGGACATAAAGGCAGACAACAACCAGGTACTGAGCATCATTGACACCTCCAGTGGACAAATTGCCGTGTCACTGCTGATTCAATCCTTCATTTTTGAAAAATCACTGATGCAGGAACACTTCAATGAAAACTATATGGAATCCCACAAATATCCCAAAGCTGTTTTCAAGGGTAAGATACAAGACCTAGGGGATTTGACAGCGGACAACAAAAAGGTGAGTATCACAGGTGAATTGACCATTCGTGGTATTACAAAACCCATTGAGACCACTGCAGAAATCAAAAAAATGGATGATAGCATTATCCTTAACGGGGATTTTTTGGTAGAAGTGAAGGATTACAACATCAAGATACCTTCCATTGTGGCAAATAACATTGCCAAGACCATTAAAGTATCCTTTGAACTGGTTCACCAACCCTACAATTAAATCAAAATGAAAAAAACACTCATACTTTTAGCATTGCTGGGCTTATACGCAAATTCCCATGCCCAAGATCTATTGGGAATTTTGGAGGAGGAAGCCCCTGAAACAAAAAACTATGTTTCATCCACCTTTAAGGGGACCCGTATTTTGAATGGACATTCTGTGGAAAACCGAAAAAAGGGAACCTTGGAATTCATTATCTCACACCGTTTTGGAAGGATCAATCTAGGGGTCGATGAACTCTTCGGTCTGGACCAGTCCAACATTCGGTTTGCCTTTGAGCATGCCCTTACCGATAACTTTATGTTAGGAGTTGGAAGGAGCAGTTTTGAAAAAACCTATGATGGGTTTTTCAAATACAAACTCATTCGCCAGAGTACTGGAAAAAATGCTTTTCCTGCCACTGTTTCCCTATTTGGGAGTGCTGCGTACAAAACCATAAAGGACTATGACCCGAATGATAAACCAGATTTCAGCGACCGCCTGTACTACACTTCCCAACTATTGATCGGCAGCAAGCTGTCCCCTGGTGTTTCCATTCAGCTGAGCCCAACCTATATCCATAACAATACGGTTAGGACCTTTGATGACCCGCACGATATCTTTGCGCTTGGGTTCGGGAACAGGATAAAACTCAGTAACAGGGTTACCCTCAACGCGGAATATTATTACACCTTCAACCCTTTGGAATCCCTGGACACCAAAAATTCCCTGGCATTTGGAGTGGACATTGAAACCGGAGGTCACGTTTTCCAACTGATTCTATCCAACTCCATCACCATGATAGAAAAAGGATTCATCACGGAAACCACAGGAGGATTCTTTGATGGCGACATCCACTTTGGCTTTAATATTTCCAGGGCCTTTCAAACAGGTGGCAAGAACAAGAACAAGAAAAAGTTGCCAAAGGACGATTAAACCCAACATAATGTTCCATATAGATTACCGTGTTAAGGGAGAGGATGTCAATGACCACATGGCAATGGAAAGCCACTCCTATTTTTCCTATTCCACACGCCATGTCTACAATTTTTTGTTTCAACTGGGGTATTCCAGACAAAGACTCAACAAATTGAGGATTATGCCTCTGGAGCAGAAAAGCCATTTTGAACTGATCAGACCCTTAATGTTTGGGAATCATTTCAACATCATGCTGAAAGTGAAGACCTATGACCCCTATATCGGTTCTTTTAAGCTGAAAAACAGCTTCTTCAATTCTAGCAACGAGCTTTGTGCCATCATTACCTCAGAAACCATATTGGACTGTCCAAAAGGCCATGAAGTTCTGACACATGTCACACAAAAAATCATCAACTACGGCCTTGATCCTATTGGAATGGCCTGCTGATGGGTGTACAAATGCAAAAAAGTCCGGCAATTGATAATTGCCGGACTTTTTAATTTTAAAATACCTTAAAAATAAGCTAAAAACCTAGTATCTAACTTTAGTTAAAACAGAACATTATTTTTAATAGTATCGGTTAATTTTTGCAAGGTTTGAGATAGCTATAGATACGAACAACACTTTGACAATCACATATATCTTACTGATAAATAATGCCTTATGTAACTTAAGTTACACAGAAAAGCATCAAAAACTGACAATTGTCATATTTGCCGATTCAACCTTTGACTACTTTTACGGTAGTAAATCACAATCTAGATATCATGAAAAATTTGGTCATATTGGGTGCAGGAACAGCTGGGACGATGATGGCAAACCATCTTGTTGGAAAGCTACCAAAAAACGAATGGAAAATAACCATAGTAGATCAGTATAAGACACACTACTATCAACCTGGATTCCTGTTTCTTCCCTTTGATATTTACACCACTAAACAGGTAAAGAAAAATGGGGCCAAGTTCATCCCCAAGGATGTACGCTACATTCAGGAAAAAATTGAATTGATCGTACCTGAAGAGAACAAAGTGCAGTTGGAAAAAGGAGAAGAACTTCCATACGACATCCTGATTGTTGCCACAGGAACCAAGATAGCCCCTGAGGAAATCGAAGGCATGAAAGGACCTGAATGGCATAAAAGTGTCTTTGACTTCTATACCTATGAAGGTGCCAAGGCCCTACGTGATAAATTCCGTGAATGGGAAGGTGGTAAATTGGTGGTACACATCACCGAAATGCCCATCAAATGTCCCGTGGCTCCTTTGGAGTTCGCATTCTTGGCCGATTCTTATTTCAAGAACAAAGGCATGCGGGACAAAGTGGACATCACCTTTGTAACCCCATTGGGCGGTGCATTTACAAAACCAAAGGCCACACAGGCACTTCACCATTTGTTGACCGATAAGGGAATCAAAGAGGTGACCGATTTCAACATTGAGCGTGTGGATTATGAAAACAACAAGATTGTGGATTATGCAGAGACCGAAGTACCTTATGACATTTTGGTCACTGTGCCTACCAACATGGGAGATGCCTTGATCGAGCGCTCCGGAATGGGAGACGACCTCAACTATGTACCAACCAATAAAGCTACATTGCAAACAGAGGCCCACGAAAATATTTTTGCCATTGGCGATGCCACCAACCTACCCGCTTCCAAAGCAGGTTCCGTGGCACACTTTGAAGCAGAAATCTTGACCGAAAACATCCTTAGGTATATTAAGGGAGAACCTTTAAAAGAAGAATTTGACGGACACGCCAACTGCTTCATTGAAACCGGTGACGGAAAGGCTTTGTTAATCGACTTCAACTATACACACGAGCCTGTTGAGGGAACATTCCCCTTCCCCGGTGTAGGTCCTTTGAACCTGTTGAAGGAAAGTAGGATGAACCATATGGGAAAACTGGCCTTTAGATGGATTTATTGGAACATGCTGATCAAAGGCATCCATATTCCCTTTGTATCGGCCACAATGACCGAAAAAGGAAAACATTTTGAAGAAACCGAAGCATAATTTGTAAACCTAAATACTAATAAAATGGACAAGACAATAGGACAAGCAACAATTTCAGTGGATCAAGAGGGATATTTGACCGACTTCTCCCAATGGGACAAGGAAATTGGCACAGAGATAGCAAAGGAACAAGGCATTGAAATGACCGATAAGCACTGGGAAATCATAGACTATATACAAGACAGATTCAAAGCTGAAGAACCTCTTTCAATCAGGGGAATCAAAAAAAGCGGCGTGATCGACATTAAACAGTTTTATGCATTGTTCCCAGGCGGACCTTTGAAAAAAGCAACAATGATCGCTGGTATTCCAAAACCAAAGAGCTGTATCTAAAAAAGTGGTTTAAAACAATTAAAAGGTTAAGTCATGAGTGAAACTAAAGTCAAAAAAATGCTCTTTATCCTCTCCAAGGCCACCTTGGAAAATGTCTATGCGGCATTTGTAATGGCCAACGGAGCCAGAATGGAAGGGATCGAGTCTGAAATATTCTTCACCTTCTTTGGATTGGAAGCCATTCAAAAGAAAAAACTGGAACACCTCCATGTGGCCACTGTGGGTAACCCCGCAATGCACATGCCCACTATGTTGGGCGGACTGCCAGGTGTTGAAGCACTGGCCTCCAAGATGATGAAGAAAGAAATGGAAAAACTGGACATGCCACCCGTAGGCGAATTTTTGGAAATCCTTTCTGATTCTGGATGCAAACTATGGGCTTGTAAATTGGCAGTGGACATGTTCCATTTGGAAAAAGAAGACCTTATTGACGAATTGGATGGTGTATTGACCATCGGTGATTTCTACAATAGGGCAGATCAAGAAGGAACACACTTGCTGTTCATCTAAAAAAGGATAAACGATACCTTTTTCATATTTAACGGGAACTGGCCAAAAAGTGTCACTTCTGCAAAAAAACAGAACTCACTTTTTGGTCGGTTTTTTTATGCTTAAGATTTACTTGCTTTAGGATAAACTTTGTCGTGCCAGATCAAAACCATCGTGGTTGATACCATCCCGTTCCAGAATTTCAAAATCCTTTAAAATAACCTCCCGATACGCTTTTCCCTCAACATTGGTTTTGTCCTTTAAATCCAAATATAGTGGCAAAGCCTTATCCAATTGCCCTTGCAGAAGATAACTATGGGCCAGATTGCACTGTAGGGACATAGGTGGATTTTGTAGCTTGGGAGCATTCAGTAGAATCTGTTCTGCTTTGTTGAACTCCTTCAATCTCAAATACAACCAACCTAAATTGGCATGGGCAATGGCCAGTTCGGCTTTTAATCGAGAATTGTCTGGGTAATTTTTGAATTTTTCAGTCAAGAGTTGAAGTATTTCTTCTTGAAAACCCATTTTTTCCTTTGGGTCGATGGTACTGTCTATTTCTTCATTCAGTTCCTTGATCTTTCCAAACACCAGGTTCACTGCCAATGCTTCTTCATCTACCGTGTTGAAATATTCGGTGTAGTGTTCACAATCATTCTTCATGTTTTTGACCACAGGTCGATGGTCATCATAGCGGCTTAACCGGACTTCAACATCATGCAACAATTCCAATGCTTTAGCTTTAAAATCAACATCCACCTTGGTTTCCAGTTCAGCTTGATAGAGTTCTACCAGATTCAATGCCGTGGCACAAAAATCCGGGTCGAAATTTTCAGGTTGTTCCAAAGCCAATCGACGACGCAATTCCAGTGCTTGGCCAAAATAATCCATCGCCAAATCAAGTTTTCGCAACTCAAAGTGGAAAAGTCCCAAGTTGTGGAGCCCCGTAGCCAAATAGTGGGTATATTCCCGGGGTCTTGTATCGGCCAAACCATTATACAGTTCAACCACCTGTAGAATATAGGCAATGGCTTTTTCAAAATCCTTCGCTTCGGCATGTACAATACCCATGCTGTTCAATGTAGCTGCCACATAAGGTTGGAAGACATCATACGATTGATTGGACAACTCTTTGTACACCTCAAAAGCCCTTCCATAATTTTCCAATGCTTTTTCCGGTTCCCCCATGGAGTTGAAGGTGACCCCCAGATTGTTCAGCACAGCTGCCAAATAAGGCTGAAAAGATTTCGCTCCTTGGTCGATGAGGCTTTCGAACAGGGACAATGCTTTTAGATACTGCATCTTGGCATCGAACTGATAGAATTCCTCGGTATAAATATTTCCCAGTTGATAATGCGCACTGGCCCTGAGTGGAAAATATGCATCATCGCCAAGTCTTTCATAAAGTTTGATAGCTTCCTTATAGTACTTTTTGGCAAAATAGAAATCGTGCTTCTTGTTGTACACTTCAGCAAGTGCAAACTGGGTGTTGGCCAAATGGGGAATCACTTCTGCTTCTCCACCTTCCATCATTTGTGTGAATAACGCCAAGGCGACTTTATAGCTTTCAATTGCCTTTTCAGCATCAAAATCAGCATAAATGGCCGCTATATTGTTCAACAAAGATGCTTTTTCCACTTGGTCTTCCTCCCCTATCTTTTGATTGCACAATTCCAGTGCGGCTTCAAATGAATTGAGGGCACTTTTCGGGTTCCTTGTTTGTTGGTATAACCTACCCAACACACTGTACAAATGTATTTTCTGCTCGTCATTTGTGGCCAATTTCAGAGCTTCTTGGTAGTTGTCAATGGATTTTTCCAGTTCGTTTTCCTGTAAAAGCACATTGGCATTTTGTATCTGTTCTTCAAATGAAAGGCTCATCTCTATGTTCTTTTAAAATTCAGTGTAGGCATGATCGGCAAACCTATTGGCATTCTCCTTGCATAGGTCCATGTATTCCAATCTTGGCATTTCATCCTGTTCAAGATTGGTAAAAGAGAAGGTTTCTTTTTGCATATCGATTAAGATGAAATCCTGATGCTGTAGCCTATCAATCAAGAATAGGATAGCAAGTTCATCAGCATGTTCCTCCGTAGAGAATCCATATTCTCCAAAGAATAGTTTCCCAATGGCAACCCCGAACAATCCACCAACCAGTTTTCCCTTTTTCCAGACCTCAACCGTATGGGCGTACCCTTTTTTATGCAATTCCATGAACGTGCGCACCATACGTTCGGTGAGCCACCTATTGTCCATTTGTCCCTCAATGTTGTATTGGTTTTGGCAGGCACGTAGCACTTCCTCAAAATTGGAATCCACCCGTACTTCAAAATCTTCTAGAAGGGTATCCAATCGGGGTTGGGGGATTTCATGGGTATCCAACTTTATCACAATCCTGGGATCAGGCGACCACCATTTGATATGTTTCAAGGGATAGTGCCAATAATAAATGCCACTGTTATAGGCCAACAACAATCGCTCTGTGGACATGGTGCCCCCAACGGCCAACAGCCCGTCTATATCCGCAAAATAGGCAGGTGGAAAGGAGATTTCGTCATTTTTCAGCTCAAAATAGGGCACGGAATAACAATTACGGATTACTTTCGGGAGGATGTTCCAAATCGTCCAATTCCCCTAATTGCGAGAGCACCTCAAAAGTTTTCTTGGCTTCTTCCTCGTCCACAACACTGATGGCCGCCCCCACATGGACCATAACGTAATCATCTACCTTCGCCTCTGGAACCAGGGCCAGACTTACTTCCTTTTTTACTCCACCGAATGAAACTTTGCCCATTCGGAAGGTTTCATCCAATTCCGAAGTGATTTCCAATAATTTTCCGGGTATTGCCAAACACATGGTACTGCTTTTAGTATTTTTCAGGAACCAGTTTTGCATTTTCCTTGAGCCAACCATACCATTGCTCCATTCCCGTACCCTTGGTTGCGGATACTTCAAAAAAGACGAGATCAGGGTTCACCCGAAGGGCATTTTCCTTTAGTTCCTCAATATTGGTGTCCAAGTAAGGGGCCAAATCTATTTTGTTGATGATGCAGATATCCGAAGTGTGGAACATATCGGGATACTTAATCGGCTTGTCGTCCCCTTCAGTAGTACTTACAATGACCACTCGTTTGTGTTCCCCTAAATTGAACATGGACGGACAAACCAGATTACCCACGTTTTCAATCATCAGTACGGAGTCATTGGCAATGTTCAGCTTTTTGACCGCATCGTGGATCATATCACTTTCCAAATGGCACCCTTTTCCTGTATTGATTTGAATAACCGGCACCTCTAAAGCGGCTATGCGATTAGCGTCATTGAGTGTTTGTTGGTCCCCTTCAATTACATAAAAGGGAATCTTGTCCTTGAGGTCTTTTAAGGTACGTTCCAAAAGGGACGTCTTTCCGGAACCGGGCGAGCTTACCAAATTGAGGGCAAATATGCCTTTGGCGTCAAAATACCCACGGTTCCTTGCCGCCATGATCTCATTTTGTTGCAGAATATCACGCTCCACCTCCAATACTGTTTTGTTTTGATGATGGTCATGCCCATGATTATGATCATGATGATGGTGGTCATGCGGGTGGTGATGGTGATGGTGTCCATGATGATGGTCGTGGTCGTGAGAATGGCCATGGGAATGGTCATGGTGGTCATGGGTTTCCTTCCCAAGTGTTGGCGTCAATATTTTGGGGCCATTTTCTTCGCTTCCGCATCCGCAAGTACCGCACATAGTTTTAGATTTTAAATTAGACGACTTCAAGGGCTTTGACCCTCAACTCTTTACCTTGTATAATTCCCTTCAGATTACTGCCACAATTTGGACAGGAATCGTAATAATGTTCAATTTTAAAAATGGCGTCACAGTCTGCACATTTACCCAAACCTTCTTTTACATCAATTATACGCTCCGCATTTTCGAGTACCGTATCCTTTACCGCAGAGGGCCACACAAAATCCAAGGATTCAAATTCAACTCCTGCAAGTTTTCCAATCTCCAATTCAATCAAGGTAACACGCTCTGCTTTAGCCTTTTTGGTTTCGTCCTCGGCTATTTTCACAATTCCCATGGCTACGGACAACTCGTGCATTTTATCTAAGTATTAAGTGCTGATTATAAGCAACATAAGACACAATATTATCCAAAATTTAATTGCAATTACATGACTTTTGTCATATGAATCGGCGTTTCTAATTTCTATTTTTAGAGCTAAATCCTTGAAAAATCAAAACTTAGGTTTAAAATTTTTGGCCATGGCAACAGAAAAATCAGTAAAGGAAACCTATTACGAAAGCATTATCAAGCAGGGATATAACAGGCGCGATTTCATGAAATTTGCCACGTATATTGCCGCTTATATGGGCTTGGAAACCTCAATGATCGGCCAAGTGGCCAAATCCCTTGAGAACACGTTCCGCATCCCAGTCATTTGGGAACACTACCAAGAATGTACCTGTTGTAGTGAATCGTTCATCCGCTCAGATCACCCGATTGTTTCGGACATCATCCTCGACAAAATTTCTTTGGATTACACTTTGACCTTAATGGCCGCCTCCGGGCATCAAGCGGAAGCCGCTAAGCATGCCACCATGGAAAAATACAAAGGGGAATACATCCTCTGCGTGGAAGGCTCCGTTCCTTTAGGTGATGATGGCAATTATTGCTGCATCGCCGGCAGGTCTGCCAAGGATCTCTTACTCGAAGCGGCTGAAGGGGCCAAGGCCATCATTGCTTGGGGTAGTTGTGCTTCCAACGGATGCGTACAGGCTGCTTACCCCAATCCCACACAAGCTACTCCCATACACAAAATCATCAAGAACAAACCCATTATCAGGGTTCCTGGGTGCCCACCCATTGGAGAAGTCATGGCAGGTATCATCGTCCATTTGATCACATTTGGCCGATTGCCAGAATTGGACGGATTGGGAAGACCAAAAGCCTTCTATTCCAAACGGGTACATGACTCTTGCTACAGAAGACCTTACTATGATGCCGGACTTTTTGCCGAAACCTTTGACGACCAGAATGCCAAGGATGGCTATTGCTTGTACAAGGTAGGATGCCGTGGTCCAATGACCTATAACTCATGTGGCACCATTAAATGGAACAACGGGGTAAGCTATCCCATTCAATCTGGCCATGGATGTATCGGCTGTAGTGAGGAAGACTTCTGGGATAATGGACCTTTCTATGAACGATTGACCGGTTTGGCCGGATTTGGCATTGAAAGTTCAGCGGATACCATTGGTAAAGTAGCCGCTGGGGTGGTGGCAGGTGGTTTGGCGGTACATGCCGTTGCCGCCAATATCTCAAAACGAAAAGAATTGAGAAGTAGGACCACTCGTGGCAAACAGAACGAAAAGAAATTGGATTCTTAATAAAAATATCATGGCAAATAGAATTGTAGTAGACCCTATTACCAGGATTGAGGGGCATTTGAGAATTGAGGTAGAGGTTAAAGATGGTATAATAACCGATGCCTATAGCTCCAGCCCAATGGTTCGGGGTCTTGAAAATATTGTCAAGGGAAGAGATCCCAGGGATGTTTGGGCCTTTGTACAACGCGCCTGTGGCGTATGTACCACCATTCATGCATTGGCATCCGTACGGTCCGTGGAAGACTCCTTGGGCATCGAAGTGCCACCCAATGCAGAAATGGTCCGGAACATTATGGAAGGGGCACTTTACATGCATGATCATGTGGTGCATTTTTACCACCTACATGCCCTGGATTGGGTAGATGTGGTGAACGCCCTAAAAGCCGATCCGGCAGAGACCTCCAAACTGGCCCAGAGTATTTCCAGCTGGCCTAAAAGTTCTCCCGGGTATTTTTCCGATATCAAAAAAAGAATCACACGATTTGTTGAAAGTGGGCAACTGGGCATTTTTGCAAACGGTTATTGGGGCCATCCCCAAATGAAATTGCCCCCCGAAGTTAACCTGTTGGCAGTTGCCCACTATCTGGAAGCCTTGGAATGGCAAAAAGAGATTGTGAAGGTCCACACCATTTTTGGTGGTAAAAACCCACACCCCAATTATTTGGTGGGTGGTATGGCCTGTGCCATCAATACCGAGAGTCCAGGTGGAATCAATGCGGAGCGATTGGCCTACGTAGGAAGATTGCTGAAAGAAGGTAAACAATTTGTTGAGCAAGTCTATATCCCCGACCTTTTGGCCATTGCCTCCTTCTATAAAGATTGGGGAGCTATCGGAAAAGGATTTGGCAACTACATGGCCTATGGTGATTTCCCAACCAACGGTTATGGTGATATTTCCAACTTCAAATTCCCACAAGGTATTATTCTGGACAGGGATTTGTCCAAAGTCTATGATGTAGACCATAGAAACGATGACATTGCCGAGTTTATCAACAATTCTTGGTATGATGAGTATTCCGAAGGAAAAGATCATGGAAAACATCCATGGGACGGTGAGACCAACATCAACTATTCAGGTCCAAAACCACCTTATGATCAATTGGATGTAAACCAGAAATACAGCTTCATCAAAACACCACGTTGGCAAGGAAAACCTATGGAAGTTGGACCTTTGGCCCGACTTCTCGTCGGATATGCCCGTGGCAATAAGGAAATCCAGGATGCCGTGAACGGGGCATTGGGTCATTTGGACGTTCCTGTGGATGCGCTCTTCTCTACCCTAGGAAGAACCGCTGCCAGAGGTATCGAGACGCAGTTAGTGGCCAATTGGACCATGGAGTTTTATGACACTTTATTACAGAACATCAAAAACGGGGATACCCGAATGGCCAATATGGATAAATGGGAGCCCGAGTTGTGGCCCAAGGAATCCAAGGGCGTTGGATTTGCCGAAGCACCAAGGGGCGCCTTGGCCCACTGGATCAAAATCAAGGAGGGTAAGACCGAAAACTACCAATTGGTGGTCCCTTCAACATGGAATGCCTCGCCCAGAGACCCAAAAGGACAACGTTCAGCCTATGAATCCACGTTGTTGGGAACCCCTGTGGCCGACCCAGAGTTGCCTTTGGAAATTATCAGGACCATTCACTCTTTTGATCCCTGTATAGCCTGTGCTGTCCATTTGTATGACGAGCATGGCAAGCATATTTCCCAAGTACAGAACGTTTCAAGCTGCGAAATCTAGAAAATTAGAGGCCATGGAAACACGAAAATTTAGAAGGGTATACGTTTGGGAGCTTCCAGTTCGGTTTTTCCACTGGATCAATGCCCTTGCCGTTATCATTTTGGCCATTACGGGTTTTATCATTGCCAATCCCCCGGCCATTTTGTCCAACAAAGAGGCAAGTGACTTTTATTGGTTTGGCACGGTACGTTTCATTCATTTTGCCACGGCCTATGTTTTCTTTTTTAACATGATCCTACGGGTCTATTGGTCGTTTGTTGGGAATAGATTCTCCAGTTGGCGTGCCTTTTGGCCCTTCAGCAAGAAAATGTGGCATAACTTTTTACATGTCATTAAAGTGGATGTGTTCCTTGCCAATGAAAAAAAACCGGATATTCGGGACATCAGTATTGGACACAACAGTGTAGCGGCATTTTCATATGTTATTCTGTTCCTTTTGGCATTGGTCCAGGTATTTACCGGATTTGGACTCTATTCCTCCACAGCCAGTTGGTGGTTACCCAAAATGTTCAGTTGGGTAGTTCCCTTTTTGGGAGGTGACTTCATTGTTAGAACCATCCACCATACCACTACATGGCTCTTTATCTTGTTCACCTTGATCCATGTCTATTTGGTATTCTACCATGATTGGTTGGAAGGAAGAGGTGAGGTTTCCTCCATGTTCGGTGGCTATAAGTTTGTTTGTGACGAGCGACTCAAAAAATTGACGGAGGAAGAAGAAATGGAGGAACCCGTGGATGAGGAAGCCATGGAAATTATTGAATGATAGCAAACATGACAGCATCCGATAAAACCAAACCTGATTTGGCAAAAAAGCCTATTGCCATTAGCAGTGATGCCTTTTATTTTGAAAAAGACAAATCACAGTCCATATTGGTATTGGGAGTGGGCAATTATCTTATGGGTGATGAAGGTGTCGGAGTTCATTTGATTCAGGAAATGGACAATCTGAAATTGCCTGCCCATTTAGATATTTTGGATGGGGGAACCGGTGGTTTTTTGTTGCTTAATTGTTTTGAAAGCTATGCTAAAATAATTTTTGTGGATGCCACTATGGATGGAAAGGAAGAAGGTACCATATCCCTGATCCGTCCCAAGTTTGCCAGTGACTTTCCCTCCGCTTTAAGTGTCCATGATGTGGGACTAAAGGACATGATCGAGGCCGTTTATCTTTTGGAAAACAAGCCAGACCTTTATCTTTATACCATATCCATCAATAAGGTTGTGCCCATGACCACAGAATTATCACCAAAGGTGAAGAGTGCCATACCCGAAACTGTTAATCAAATCCTGGGATTGGTCGAGACCCTGCACCACCAAATTTCTTGAGGTGGCCACATCTTATAAAATAATAATGACCGGGCGAGTTCAGGGGGTTGGTTTTAGACCCCATGTGTTCAACTTGGCAAAAAAGTTTGGCTTAAATGGTTCCGTTTCCAATAATGAAGAAGGGGTGGTCATTTATCTTACGGGTGAAGAAAAGATAGTGCAGGCATTCTATGATTCATTGATTTCGAATCCTCCAAAAGTCTCCAAAATAAGGGATCATCAACTTTCTAAAATCGAGCATAGAGCGTTTGATAAGTTTTCCATCATTCAATCCCAGAAGCAAGGAAAGCTCAACTTGCAATTGACGCCGGATTTTGCCATTTGTGACGAATGCAAGGAAGAAATTGGCAATCCAAATAACAGACGGTTCCATTACCCTTTTACCATTTGTGTGAATTGTGGTCCCCGGTGGGCCATTACCAATCTCTTCCCGTTTGAAAGGGAACACACCAACATAGCTTCCTTTAACATGTGCGAAACCTGTCTGGAAGAATACCAAAATCCAACAGACCGAAGATTTCACTCCCAGACCAATTCCTGTTCGCATTGTGGCATCCAACTTCAACTGACCGATACCAATGGAACTCCACTTTTAGGGGAAGACATTATTAAAACAACTGCGGTTTTGATCAAAGAAGGTAACATTCTGGCCATCAAGAATACGAGTGGCTACCTGTTGTGTTGTGATGCGTCCAACCCGGAAGTAATCAAAAAACTTAGGGAAAGGAAAAGAAGGCCCACAAAGCCGTTCGCCATCCTATATCCATCCCTATCACTGTTAAAACAGTACTTGAAAACCAGTAAAATACAAGAAGAGACCCTGAATTCTCCGGAAAGTCCCATTGTTATCATTCAAAAAATTGACTTGGACGGGAACTTGGCAGTGGATGAATTGGCTCCCAAACTGAACCAACTGGGCATTATGCTGCCCTACTCCGGTCTATTGCACCTGTTGGCAACGGAATTGGGAATTCCAATGGTGGCAACTAGCGGGAACATCCATGCCTCCCCTATCATCAGTGATGTTGATACCGCTCATCAAGAATTGGGCGAAGTGGCAGATTATTTTTTGGATCACAATCTGGAAATCACCAATCCACAGGATGATTCTGTTGTCAAATTCTCCCATCGATTCCAGGAGGGGGTCATTTTTAGGAGATCTAGGGGGCTGAGTCCCAACTTTGATGTGGAGGTAACTACCAATCAAAAAATACTAGCGATGGGTGGTCATCTCAAAAGCACCCTGGCATTTACTCCAAACGATTATCTCTACATCAGTCAGTATTTGGGAAACTTGGACCATTTTGATGTATTTGACCGTTATATCAAAACGGCAATTACATTCACAGAACTGTTTGAGGAAATACCAGAGGTCATTCTAGTTGACAAACACCCCGCCTACAACAGTACCCTACATGGCATTGAACTAGCCAAGCATTGGAATATTCCGGTTCAACGCATTCAACATCATAAAGCCCATTTTGCCTCAGTCTTGGGAGAACACGGACTCTTTGATCAAAACAACAAGGTTTTGGGTGTGGTCTGGGACGGAACTGGTTATGGCGACGACGCCCAGATTTGGGGAGGCGAATTTTTCGAGTACCATGACCATACCATGGAACGTGTAGGACATTTTGAATACTTTGATTGGTTGGCCGGGGACAAAATGGCCAAGGAACCACGAATCTCCTTTTATGCATTGGCCAATGATGCCATGCAGGAAGACCTCCAAGAAAAATTTTCCAAGGAAGAGATGGGTATTTACCGTCATTTAAAGAAGAAAGGCGTTCTAAAAACTTCTTCCGTGGGCCGGCTTTTTGATGCAGTGGCATCATTACTCGACCTTTGCGATTTTAATACTTATGAAGGCGAAGCGGCCATTCTGCTTGAAAACCAAATCCAAGATTACGACATAAAAAAATGCACATCCTACTTATCAGGATTAAAAAATGGCAAGGTGCCTACCCATCAACTCTTCAACAACCTCTATTTGGATGTCAAGAATGGAAAAGGTAAACAAGAAATCATTGTCAATTTTCTCTTCACCCTGGCAACTGCGGTTATTCAAATGGCTAAACAATCGCAACTAAGGGAAATCGCCTTGAGTGGCGGTGTTTTTCAAAATACGGTTTTGGTAGATATGCTAAAAGACCTTGCCGGCGAGAAATACAAACTATATTTTAATCGTAACTTAAGTCCAAACGATGAAAACATTTCCTTCGGTCAGTTGATGTACCATCTACACATAAAAAATGAGCCATGAAGTATTTGAGTGAATATCGAAATCTGGAGGCTACCAAACGTTATTTAGACCTGATTGAAAAGACGGCTACCAAAACATGGAACATCATGGAAATTTGTGGTGGCCAGACCCATGGATTGGTCAAAAATGGCATCATCAACCTACTGCCGGAAAACGTACGGATGATCCATGGACCTGGATGTCCCGTTTGTGTTACCCCCCTCAACCTGATTGACAAAGCGGTTGAGCTTTTGGAAAACGGAATCATTGTTTGCTCGTTTGGGGACATGGTTCGCGTACCCGGTAGTAAAAAAAGTCTCTTGGAAGCCAAGGCTTCCGGTGGTGACCTTAGAATTCTTTATTCTCCTTTGGAGGCGGTCAATATTGCCAAGCAAAACCCGAACAAGGAGGTGGTATTCTTTGCGGTGGGGTTTGAAACGACAGCACCTGCCAATGCCCTCTCCGTATTACATGCCCAAAAAGAGCATGTCCACAATTACTCCATCTTGGTCTCACACGTGTTGGTCCCCCCTGCCATGGAAGGTATTTTGGATGATGAATTCTGTACCATCGATGCATTTTTGGGGGCAGGACATGTTTGTGCCATTATGGGATTGAAGGAGTACTATCCCTTGGTTGAAAAGTACAAAATCCCCATTGTGGTCACTGGATTTGAACCTTTGGACTTGGTGCAGGGTATTTACATGGCACTTGTACAATTGGAAAAAGGGGAATACAAATTGGAGAATCAGTATGCCCGGGTGGTGCGGGAAGAAGGTAATCTGGAGGCTATACATATCATTGAAAAAGTATTCGAAATCGGGGACCGGGAATGGCGCGGCATCGGAACCATTCCCATGAGTGGGTATGTACTAAAATCGGAGTACCGGAATTTTGATGCGGAATCCAAGTTTGGTATAAGTTCCATCACCACCCCAGAAAACTCGGATTGCATTGCCGGACAAATCCTGAAGGGTATCAAAAAGCCACATGAATGCCCCCAATTTGGAAAGGCCTGCAATCCATCCAATCCGTTGGGGGCACCCATGGTCTCTTCCGAAGGGGCATGTGCCGCTTATTACCATTTTTCCAATCATTTAATCTAAACATTGAACATGAGCAATATGGATTTAGGATACGACACCATCAACCTTGGCCACGGAAGCGGTGGATTAATGACGCGTGACCTATTGGACAAGATTATTTTTGAAACCTTCAGTAATCCTTATCTGGACCAAAAACATGATGGCTCCATCATCCAAATGGATGGGAAAATAGCCATCTCCACGGATAGCTTTGTGGTATCCCCCATTTTTTTCAAAGGTGGGAATATCGGGGACTTGGCGGTCAATGGAACGGTGAACGATGTAGCCATGTGTGGCGCCATCCCTGAGTTCTTATCGCTTGCCTTCATTGTGGAAGAAGGTTTGCCCATTGGGGATTTTATCAAAATCGTGGAGACCATCAAGGAAACGGCGGACCGGAGTGGTGTAAAAATCATTACAGGGGACACCAAAGTGGTGGAACGTGGCAAAGGGGATAAAATATTCATCAACACCACCGGATTTGGCAAGGTGCATCCCAAGGCGGACATTTCGGCTGACAAAATCAAAGCTGGCGACAAGATTATCATCAGCGGTCCCATTGCCCAACACGGAATGGCCATTATGTCGGAACGGGAAGGCCTTGAATTTGAATCGACCATAGAAAGTGATACTACCAATTTGAATTTTTTGGTGCTCGACCTATTGGATGCCTTTGGAGACAAAATTCACCTCTTCCGAGATCCCACCAGAGGCGGAGTGGCCAGTGTTCTTTCAGAGATTGCGGATGATATCAATTTAGGGATTACCATCCAAGAAAATAAGTTGCCTTTAGATGACCAAGTATCAGCCGCCTGTGAAATGCTGGGACTGGACCCTCTTTTTGTTGCCAACGAAGGTATTTTCATCACCATTGTTTCGCCTGAAGTAGAATCCGAGGTATTGGCTTTGTTGCAGAACAATGAAAAGGGAACCAAAGCTTCTTGTATTGGGGAAATTACCCAAGAACATCCTAAAAAGGTAGTCATGCAAAGCATGATTGGTGGCAAACGCATGGTAACCCCTATGATCGGGGAGCAGTTACCAAGGATTTGTTAGGTACTGAAAATCCAATAGATACCGATCACCAAAGCAAAAAGTCCCCCCGCAAAACGGATACCATTGAAGAAAATCTCATTGTGGCCATTTTTAACCAAGGACGATATTTTCCCAATCACAAAGGCAAACGTAACCATGGCCACCACAATACCCATAGCAAACCCTATAATATAGGCCATAGAATCAGACTGGGTTTCAAAGCCCAAAACGGGCAAGAACAACAAAAAATGGGAAATACCAGCCAAACCGTGTAAAATTCCAATGGAGAATGATGCCAAATTGTTCTGCTTTAATTTTTCCGGATGTTTGTGATGATGAGTACTGTTATGGTCATGTTGGTGTTCATGGGAATGAATCACGGGTGCATCCTCAGCATGGACATGCAAATGCTTGTGTTTTTTCTTCTTTTTGAAAATCCTGTAAAAAGACCAAATGCCGATTCCTACCAACACAACACCTACCAATTGTTCACTGTACTGCGAAATTGCATCTACCGGAATTATTTCCTTAAAAAGCGCAAACAACAATCCGATGGCAACCATGCCCACCAAGTGGCCAACTCCCCAAAACAAACCGATTTTCCAAGCTTTTCTTTTGGATTCAATAGCAAAAGGCGCTACTGCCGCCAAATGGTCCGGACCAGCTATAACATGAAGGATGGAGGCGATTAGGCCTGCGGCCAATGGGAAGGTTGTTTCCATTAATTTTCAATGCGGTATTCTCACCCTTAAATTTACAAATTTATGGGCTTTCCAATATCAAAACCAATCCTATAAATCGTGGCTAAACAACAAATCCGTTGCGTTTCAGAAGTTGACGAAAGACACAAAAACCTTGTGCCTTTTTAATAAACTTCCACATTGGAAATCACCGGACAGCCAAGAGCTGTGGTAATAGCAACCTTTATTTTTGAGGTTTTGACACTGTTCAATGGCAAAATACGCTTATATCCAATTGTTGTTTCATTGGCCACTTTCTTCCATCCATCATTTTGCCAAACCAAAACATCAAAGGCCTGGACACGTTGCCCTAGGGATATGTATTCCTGAAGCACCAAATAGTTCAAGGTTTGGGTAGCTCCCATATCTATTTCAAAGGAGGCTTGGGTAACCCCATCATCCAAGGCCCAATAGGTATCCGCATTGCCATCTATCATGTTCGTAGGTGCATAGGTTGGATTAGTGCCCCTATGAGCATCTGCCATTATCTTGGATTCCTTCGCATAATCTTTTTTTTTTTTTTTTTTCAATATAAATCTAAATACTAACAGTGCTGCGACATCTTTCTCATGGAAGAGTCCTTTTTGATCAGGAGGAATGTTCAACAACAGGTTGGAGCCTCTACCCACCGAGGTCAAATACAATTGGAATAGATTTTCGGATGACCGTACCAGTGAATCCTGTGCAGTATGATAAAACCAGCCTGGCCTTATGGACACATCCACCTCGGCGGGTATCCATTTACTACCTCCTGGCGTCCCGCTTTGCAACAAATCTTCAATTGCGGATTTTCCGGCATACAATGTATCGGGTGTGATAGTATTCCAGTTGGTCTTCCCTGCCACGCCCCTTTCATTGCCCACCCAACGCAAATCGGGTCCGGCATCACTAAAAAACAACACAGGAGGTTGCATGGAATCCACCATTTTTAAGGTGGTTGGCCAATCGTAGTAATGTTGTCTGTCTATGGTCCTCTTTTCGTTGGCGCCGCCATAATATCCATCACCTCCGTTGGCCCCATCGAACCACATTTCGAAGACAGGTCCATAGTTGGTGAACAGTTCTTCAAGTTGTTTTCGATAATAGTCCACATAAGATGATGTTCCATAATCTGCCCTATTCCGGTCCCATGGGGAAAGGTAAACCCCAAACTTGAGTCCATATTTTTGGGCTGCATCCGAAACTTCTTTTACCACATCTCCCTTGCCATCCATAAAGGGGCTGTTCTTTACGGAATGCTCCGTGTATGCAGATGGCCACAAAACGAAACCGTCATGGTGCTTTGCTGTAAGGATGATTCCTTTGAAACCCGCTTCCTGCAACGTCTGCAACCATTGATCGGCATTAAATTCCGTTGGATTGAAAAGCTGGGGAGATTCGTCCCCATACCCCCATTCCTTGTCGGTAAAGGTGTTGATACTAAAATGTACAAACGCATTGAGTTCCATTTTATGCCAGGCAAGCTGTTCACTGGAAGGAACCGGTCCCACGGGTTGGGGTGGCAACACTTCACTTTCTTTCTTGCAGGATACGATTGACAAAACAAGTGTGATACTAAGGAGGTGAAGTAGTTTATTCATTTTAACGTGGTTTTGCATTAGACAAACGAGTTGGAAAGCTATATAAAAAAGTAAAGGAAGATTAAATCTTCCTTTACTAAAATCAACTCGAATTAAACTAACTTAAAATTATGAAATAATCCAACAGAACAATTTCATCTGAATTTGTTTCCTTATTGGGCAAACCACAAAATGGTTCCCTGAACATCGTCACCTTGCACAGATACGGCTGCCTGGGTATTCTCACCATTTGTGTTGTAGGCCGCGGAACCGTATCTCATTCTTTGAGGATAGGCACCGTTCAGTGTTCCTGCGCTATACAGGTCATAGTCGGAAACACCTTGGGCCAATTCCGTTGGGTATCCGCTGTCCCTAACAATGGCCCATGCCTCGGAACCATCTGTAAACGCAGCTATCCAACGTTGAATGCTGATCTTTTCAAGGTTTTCGTCAGTAGTCCCATTCAAAAGCGCCATATCCTCGGTGGATATGAAGGTTTCGATATCGCCAGCATCCACACCCCAAATCTTCATGGCTTGTCTGATGCCTTCTTGATACAAGGTCTGGGCATCACCTGCTGCCAAACCTTTTACAATGGCCTCTGCCTGTAAGAAGTTACCTTCGGCTGCGGTAAAGACAATTTCAGGAAAGATATCCTTTCCTTGGTTTTTTGCATTGATGATCAATTCCGCAGGTCTTGAGAAAAGGGCTTCCTTTACATGGGTATAGATCAGACCATTTAAACGGCTAGGCTGACCTACGTAGTAAGGGGTGTCCGTAGCCACATCAAGGGTCACCGTTGCCAATCCATCGCCATTGGTGCCATCGGTTCTGGTGTAGCTTACACCGGCATTGTCCAATTGCTCAAGAATGAAATCTACATGCTTGTCAAATAGTGCAACTCCCTCACCTTCCACTGGTTCTGTAAAAACAACTTCTCCACCATCAATGGGTTGCGCATACATAGCCAATCTGGGGTCGTTGTTGTTTCTCAAATAGTCAACCAAAGTCTTACCAACTGTCCAGTTGGAACCTGTTCCGAAGTTGTGCCATACATCGCCATAGGCCGCATTGGACCATTGGGATATCTCGGTATCCTTCTCCATTAATGCATTGTCAGTTTCAGCAACCAACAAATCCGCTGCCAGTGCTTCCGTAATGGCGGCAGTTGCAAACTCAGCACCAGGTGCTCCTTGGGCCCTCAATGCCATTCTTAACTTAAGGGTATTGGCCAATTTCTTCCACTGCTGTAGATCACCATTGAAGAAAAGATCGTTTTCAGCCAAAAGTTCCACACCTTCGCCAGTTTCAGTGGCATCGCCAATAATGGCCATAGCTTCATCCAATTCATCAATAACCCCGGCATAAATGGTTGCTTGGGAGTCATAGGCAGGCGTAATGATTTCAGGATCTAATGCCTCAGAATAAGGAACCATTCCAAAGACATCGGTATAGGTCTGATAATACAATCCTTTCATGATCAATCCGATGGCATAATAGTTTTGGTTTTCCAGTTCCCCACCTTCCTTTACAAAGTTCATAAATGCACTCAGGCTGGTTACATAGCCGGCCAAATAGTCATAAGCGGCATCCGTATATCCTGAATTGTAGCTATAGGAAAGGCCATCGTTCCACCAGCTTCCATTAAACCCGAAACAGAATTGGCCTGCAAAACGGTCCCAGTGGATCAATTGTGCCCTCCAGTATGGGTATCTGTTAGGCGCATATAACTGTATCTGTGTCTCTGTAACAAAATACTTGGCACTGACCTCATCCGATGTAAAAGCATTGGGCTTTACGTTGATTTCGTCAAAATCAGAACAACTTATTGCGAACAATAGGGTGGCAATGGCCAATCCTATTTTCATTATTTCTTTTCTCATTATCATTTTTTTATAGTTTCAGGTTAAGGTTCAACCCAAGGCTTCTAACCGTGGGGACGTTGTTGATGGAAATACCCTGTCCGTTCAATCCAGTACCCAAAGTGGCATCTGGATCAATATCTTTTGCTTTTTTGTAGAAGAAGAACATGTTCCTTCCTATGACTCCCAGCGAAGCTGAATTAAGTCCAATCTTCTGTACCAAGTCCCTACTAAAGTTATAGGTAAATGAAAATTCCCTCAATCTAATATTGGTCTGTTCGTACACATAGTTTTCTGCAATTCCGGACATGGCACCCCAATATTCCTGGGCCGTGATGCTTTCCGTATTGGCAACCCCGGTGTCTGTATTTATGGCATCTACCACGATACCTCCATCCCTGTATTGCAAACTTCTTTCAGATACACCGGATCCGTCCAAACTGGCCGAGGTTACGGAATAAATCTCGCCTCCAATACGACCATCGATCAAAAAGCGTAAGGATAGATTTTTATAGGATAAGGTATTGGTAAGACCTCCGATCCAATCTGGCTGTGCATTACCCAAAAGTTCCCTTTCGGAAGAGGCCAATGGAATACCTTCTGCATTCACCAATCTGTTTCCCGCCTCATCTGTGTCCCAAACGGTACCATAGATGTCACCGATACCACCTCCAACATTGGCGGCAATGGCCACATTTCCAGAGTTAGTGGTATTAAGAATGGTTCCGTCCAATCCTTCGATCAGCGAATTGACCGTGTTCTTGTTCTTTGAGAAGTTAAAGGAAACATCCCAAGTGAAATCATCCGTTCTGATAGGCACACCACCAATCAAGAATTCCACACCTTTGTTCTGCACCTCACCAATATTCGTCTTGAAGTAATTGTACCCGGTTGCTGCAGCAACAGGTAGATCATAAATCATATCATTGGTGGTAATCTTGTACACAGAAAGGTCAAAATACAAGCGATTCCCAAACAATCGACCTTCTGCACCAAACTCCAAAGATTTAACACTTTCTGGCTTTAGATCTTCATTGTACCTGATATCCGGGGCACTCAATGTGGTCAATCCCAAATATCCTTGTTGTGGTACATCAAAAGTTTGATAGAGCTGATACACACCGGTATCGTTACCTACTTCCGCCCAGCTGGTCCTCAACTTAAAGAGGTCCACTACATTCTTTTCAGGATCGATAAACCTATCCAAAAGAACTGCATAACTCACGGATGGGTAAAAGTAGGAACGATTGTTATCTGCCAAAGTGGAAGACCAATCGTTTCTGGCGGTCAAATCCAAGTACATGAAATTGTCATACCCAACGGATACAGATCCATAAAGAGAGTTCACTTTCTTGACCTCCATGGGTGTATGTGTACTTGACTGAATATTGGTGTTGGCCAACAAAGCCCTTGTTGGAATCTTAAACTGAGATCCTACAACACCCATTCTTTCTGCTGTACGCTTGGACAAGTTACCACCAACATTTGCAGTTAAATTGATTTTCTCGGTAATATCCTTTGCTGCGGTAATCAAAAAGTCAGAGTTCATTTCACTGAATTTGTCAGTTCTGAACTCCACGCGTCCATATCTGTTGAAATGATGTCCTACAGGGTTGATATTATCCGTTCTAACATTGGTAATATCCCCACCTACCCTAATAAAGGCTGACAACCAATCGGTAAATTCATAATTGACCTTACCGAAACCGATGAAACGGTCACGTCTTTGATCATTGGTATCCTCATACTGGATCCAATAAGGGTTACCAATACTTTTACCACTACCAGAATAGCTTATTACATCGTAATCACTAAGACCGCTGGTTGGGTCGTACAATGACGGGTTGGCAATTTGATAGGTCTTCAAATCGTTCACATCCACACTTCTTGGCATGTAGTACACATAACCCAAAACACCTTCCGATCCCAAGTTGACCCTGTTGTTCAACTCTTGGGTAAAGTAGGTGGCCTTCGCATCAAAACTCAATTTATCAGATACATCCACCAACGTTCTCAAGTTGAAGTTATGGCTTTGCAATTTAGAATTGGGTATGATGGAAGTTGTATAGTTGTTGGTATAGGAGAAACGCATACTATAGTTGTCACCCCCTTTATCCAAGGACACCGAGTTGATGAGTTTCTCACCTGTTTCAAAGAAATCTTCCACATTGTTGGGTTGGGCCACATAGGCTCTGTCTTCCCCAGTGAAGTAAAGTTGTTGGGATCCATCCAATCTGGAACCCCATGAAGCGGTTCCCATACCATCCAAATC
>JAGQZL010000200.1 GCA_020434915.1 Allomuricauda sp.
AATGTAGATATCGATTTTGAATACGGGGTGTACAGTCAAGGATACCCTACCAAAATCAGGTCCAAAAAATTTCGTTTCTCTGGAGACAAAATGTACA
Organism: Allomuricauda sp.; assembly: GCA_020434915.1. GTDB lineage: Bacteria > Bacteroidota > Bacteroidia > Flavobacteriales > Flavobacteriaceae > Flagellimonas. The sequence continues at coordinate 98 of JAGQZL010000200.1, forward strand.
GGTCGCCCATTTTTAAGGATAGCGATGGCAATACCAATTTTTCACTGTTGTTGACATTCCCGACCATGAAAAAGTACATTTTCGGATCCATTATGGGAATGGCGTTGTTGTCCTTGATTTTTACACTGGTTATTTTATTGGCATACACGAGTGCCATTTATCAGTTGATCAAGCAGAAGCAGATTTCTGAGATAAAATCGGATTTTATCAACAACATGACGCATGAGTTCAAGACGCCCATCGCCACGATCAATTTGGCCGTTGAGGCAATCAGAAACCCAAAGACCATCGAGGACAAGGAAAAAGTGATCAGGTATTTGGGAATGATCAGGGATGAGAACAAACGGATGCATGCCCAAGTGGAAAATGTGCTGCGGATATCCAAACTGGAGAAGAACCAGTTGGACATCAGCAAAGATCGGGTGGATATCCACGAAATTATAGGGGATGCCATTGCCCATGTAGAATTGATTGTTCAGGATAGGGGAGGATACGTAAATGCACATTTGGATGCGGAACGTTCTGAAGTACTGGCCAATGATATGCACATGACAAACGTGATTGTGAACATATTGGACAATGCTGTCAAGTATTCCCCGGAATCTCCCAAGATTGATGTGTTCACAGAGATTGTGAAGAACAACATCATCATTAAAGTACAGGACCAGGGAGCTGGAATGAGCAAGGCTGTACTTAAAAAAGTATTTGAGAAATTTTACCGGGAGCATACCGGTGATGTGCATAATGTGAAAGGCCATGGATTGGGATTGGCCTACGTAAAACGAATTATTGACGACCATCAAGGAGAGGTTTATGCAGAAAGTGAAAAAGGAAAAGGAAGCACATTTTTCATAAAACTCCCATTAATTTAAAAAACGAACTATGGAAACAGAAAAAAAGAAGATACTACTGGTAGAGGATGATCCCAATTTCGGAATTGTTCTTAAAGATTATTTGTCCATGAACGATTTTGATGTCATTCTGGCCAAAAATGGAATGGAAGGTTTTGAAAAATTCAAGAAGGACAACTTTGATGTCTGTATCTTGGATGTCATGATGCCTTATAAGGATGGATTTACCTTGGCCAAGGAAATTAGGGAAAAGAACGAGAATGTTCCGATCATCTTCCTTACCGCCAAGACTATGAAAGAGGACGTTTTGAAGGGTTACAAGGCAGGTGCCGATGATTATTTGAACAAACCTTTTGATTCTGAGGTGTTGCTAATGAAATTAAAAGCCATCATCCAAAGAAAGGCATCCGGGTCTTTGGCGGATAGCAAACAATTCGAATTCCAAATAGGAAACTTTCATTTGAATTCTAAACTACGGTTCCTAAAGTACAAGGAGGAAGAGCCCATCAAACTTTCTCCTAAAGAGAATGAGCTGTTGAGATTGTTGGCTCTACATGAAAATGATCTGATGCCGCGGGAATTGGCGTTGACCAAGATTTGGAGAGATGACAATTACTTTACCTCTAGAAGTATGGACGTATATATTGCCAAGTTGAGAAAATATCTCAAGCGTGATGACATGGTGGAAATCCTGAACATTCACGGAGAAGGGTTCCGACTGGTGGTGAAAGCCGAAAACGAGCAATAGTATTATAAACCAATATAAAATTGAAAAGCCACCTTTAGGTGGCTTTTTTTATTTTCAGATTTAAAAACTGTTATATCTGCTCCAAAATGTCCTCTACAATTTCAGTTGGGGATTCTTCAATGGAAACCGTTATTGCTTTGGTGGGAGGCTCCAAGGTATCAAACTGGGACTGTAAAAGGGCAATGGGCATAAAATGGCCCTTTCTCTTCTCTAATCGTGCTTTTATAAGCTCAAAAGAGCCCTGTAAATAAACAAACGCAAGGCAATTCCCCATACCTGCCTGCAAAAGTCCCCTATAGTTTTTTTTGAGTGCGGAACAGGCAATGACTGCACCATTGTATCGGTATTCTATGGCTAACTGGTTTAGGTTGATGAGCCACTCCTTCCGGTCTTCATCGTTCAAAGGGGTACCCGAGCTCATTTTCTTGATGTTGGCTTCAGGGTGGTAATCATCCCCATCAAAAAAGGGATACTCCAATTTGGTGGCAAGCAATTTTCCGATCTCGGTTTTACCACTGCCACTTACCCCCATGATCACTAAAACGGTTTTTTTATGGGGCATGCTGCAATGATTTGAGTTGGTTGGTTATTTTGTTGATCAGTATGTCCGGATTTGTGTCGTATTCCACCCAAATAATGTTTTCGTTTTTCCTAAGCCATGTCAACTGCCGTTTGGCAAAGCGCCGGGTATTCTTCTTAATTTCAGATACGGCAACATTCAATGTACAATTGCCTCCAAGATATTCAAAAAGTTCCTTGTAACCAACAGTCTGCAAGGCGTTCAAATCTTTGTGGGGATAGAGTTGTTTGGCCTCTTCAAGAAGTCCTGCCTCCATCATAAGATCTACCCGGGTATTGATACGGTCATAAATAACCTCCCTAGGGGCATTTAAACCTATGTACAATGATTCGAAGTCTCTTTTGGGTTTGTGTTGGTCAAGAAACGAGGAATACGGTTTGTTGGCAGCAATGGAGACTTCCAATGCCCTGATCAATCGGTGAGGATTGTCCTGATCCACTACTTTGAAATATTCGGGATCCCTTGTCTGTAGTTCTTTTTGAAGTGATTCTATTCCTTCATCTTGAAACTTTTGGTTCAACCTTTCCCTAATGGCCGGATCCACATCTGGAAATTCATCCAACCCGGAGACTACGGCATCCACATACAGACCACTCCCACCTACCATGACCACCAAATCCTTTGTTTGGAACAGCTGGTTCAACAGTTCAATGGCCTCTTTTTCAAAATCCCCAACGGAATAAGGTTCAAAAATACTTTTGTGTTGAATAAAATGGTGTGGAGCGGCGGCCAATTCCTTTTTGGAGGGTACGGCGGTACCGATTTCCATTTCCTTGAAAAATTGACGGGAATCCGCGGATATGATCTCGGTTTTGAAATGCTGGGCCAACAAAATACCTGTAGCGGTCTTGCCAATGGCTGTTGGTCCCACTACGGCAAGTAAAATCTTTTTGCTCATAGTGGATGTCCGCAATTATAACAATGGGTTGCATCATCCCTGTGGCCCTCGGCAGCACAATTGGGACAAGCTTGTGTATTCACATGCACCATATAGCCATCATCTCCCTCACCCTTTTTGTTGCTCCTTGCAAACTCGGCCGTTACAATACCTGTTGGCACGGCAATAATGCCATAACCCAAAATCATGATGACCGTTGCAATGAATTGGCCCAAATTGCTCTGTGGCGCTATGTCCCCGTATCCTACGGTGGTCAATGTTACAATGGTCCAATAAATACTGCGGGGAATGCTGGTAAATCCAGATTCGTCTCCTTCCACAATGTACATGAGTGTTCCCAGAATTACCGAAAGAATGAGTACCACATAGATGAACACCGCAATTTTGGTCCTACTGGCCTTCAATGCAGCTTGGAGCTGGGATGCTTCCCCAATAAACTTGACCAATTTCAATATCCTAAAAATCCGAAGCAGCCTAAAGGCCCTTACAGCCAACAAAACCTGGGATCCCGCTAAAATATAGGAGAGGTACAGTGGAATGGTGGAAAGAAAATCGATGATACCATAAAAACTGAATACATACTTTAACGGCTTTTTAATGCTGACAAGCCGGGCAATATATTCCAAAGTGAAGAAAATGGTCACCGCCCATTCCAAAGTCAGTAATATATTGTGATAGCGATCGTCAAAACCATCAATACTTTCCAACATCACCAAAATGACGCTGAGTACGATCAAGAAAAAGAGTACGATATCAAAAAGCTTACCTGAAGGGGTATCCGCTTCATAAATAATTTCATGAAGTTTTTGTTTCCATCCGGGTAGTGCCTTGTGTTCTTCCAAGTTTAAGGAGTTAGTGGTATGGTTTTGAGTCTGTTGTTTTTTCTTAGGTATGTTTCTATGATGAACGTGGTGTTCTCATCACTGATCATAGGGGTCATAATGGATTCTAAGATATGAATATTATTAATTTGATGGTTGAGTTCCACAAATCCAAAGCCTTGAAGTCTACCATTTTTTATAAAAATAAAACTCTGTTCCCCAGTTTGTCTTCCCCGGTCCAACAGAGCCATGCTTTTTCCTTCAATACTGTATTTTTCAAAAGCGGAAACCACCTTTTCATTACACATGGTGACGCTTCCATTTTCAGAATTCAAGTGAATACATTCAGATTCCTGTTCAATGGAGCAGGGGCATAGTTCAAATTCGTCCTGTAACTTGCTGAGAAAATTAAAGGCGGATTCCCTGCCATTGAACCCCATCTTAAGAGGTTCAAGCCCTTTGGTTTTTTCCACTTCCAAAATAATGTGTTCGGTACCATTGGGAGCAAAATCCACTGTATGGGTAAACAGTTTCTTTTTGGAGACATGATTGTATTTGGGCTTGGTCTTCTGTTGTTCCAGATAGGCCTTTAAAATGGCAATCAATTCACTGCCAGTATTTTCAAAGGAAACCTTTTTGGTCTCTTTTTGTAGCTTTCTGGCCAGCTTGCCCACATTTGTAAAGTGCTGATTTACCCTTTTTTTGATGTCCTTCGTCTTTCCGAGAAAAATGATGTCCCCTTCCTTATCATGCATATAATACACCCCAGTTTCCGACGGCAATTTGAACACCATGTCCAGCTGATTGGGAGACAGTTCACCATGGGTCTCCTCACGTGTTACCTCTGTGATGATACTCTTATCGGTATCCTTGTTGAGCAAGAGTTTGAAAAGCTTCAAGGTGGCGAGGGCGTCTCCGTTGGCCCGGTGCCTATCACTCATGGGAATTCCAAGGGATCGTGCCAATTTTCCCAAGCTATGTGATTCGGCATCCGGAATCAATTGTTTGGAAAGGTCTACCGTACACAAGGTTTTTCGTTGAAAGTCGTACCCCAATCGCCTAAATTCCGTTCGTAAGATCCGGTAATCAAATTGGGCATTGTGGGCTACCAAAACAGCCCCATCCGTAATTTCCACAATCCTTTTGGCCACTTCATGGAACTTGGGTGCAGACCGAAGCATTTTGTTGTTGATTCCCGTTAATTTGGCTACAAAAGGCTGAATCTCCCGCTCGGGATTGATCAGGCAAATGAACTGATCGGTTACTTCACGCCCGTCAAACCGATGGATGGCAATTTCCATGATGCCCTCTTCATTGTATTTTCCTCCCGTGCTTTCTATATCGAGTATGGCGTACATGAAGATTTTTTGGTTTTACGAATAGTTTCTTACCCCAAATATACTACTTCCCACACGTACCAT
>JAGQZL010000201.1 GCA_020434915.1 Allomuricauda sp.
AATATGAAAAAGCGGTGGTCTTTTATGAAAAGTTGACGGAGGCCAATCCCAGGCGTACCGATTATGCCGAAGGACTCATAGCCTGTTACCAACAATTGGAACGCTACGGGGATGCCGAAACCTTTCTTGTGGAAAAACTGAGGGACAACTACGCATTCCCCACATTTTATATTGAACTGGGTTATAACTTCACCTTGCAGAACCAAGCGGAAAAAGCCACGCAGTATTATGACCAGGCCATCCAAAAAATTGACGAAAACCCCAATTTCGGATATAGTGTAGGGTACCGTTTCCAGCAATATGCATTGCTGGATTATGCTATCCGGGCCTATACTCGGGCCATGGAATTAAAACCTGAACTGAACTACGACTTTCAATTGGCGCGCATTTATGGGGAGCAGGGAAATATTGAAAAAATGTACCAATCTTACCTGAACCTGATTTGGGAAGGAAGGACATCTCGCTCCAATGTGCTTCGGAACATTGATGATTTCATTTCTGAGGACCCATCCAACCCGAACAACGTGTTGCTTCGAAAGGTATTGCTCAAAAATGCGCAACAAACACCGGACATCCTTTGGAACGAGCTTTTAAGCTGGTTGTTCATCCAACAAAAACAATACAGTAGTGCCTTTGGTCAAGAAAAGGCCATTTATAAACGGATGGAAGGCAACAATTTGGACCGGTTGGAAAATTTGGGTCAAATTGCCTTGGACGACAAAGATTTTGAAAATGCGACGGCCATTTTTGAATACATAGTTGGAAACAGTCAAGATCCACGAACCAAGTTGAATGCCCAACTTCACTTGATCGATATTGAGTTGGAAGATCCGACCGAAAAGAAGTTGGCCGCCGTGGAAAAACAGTTCCAGAATCTGGTCAATGAATACGGAAACCAAAGCCAGACATTACAGCTCCAAATAGCCTATGCCAACTTTTTGACCTTTAAGCGGGAACAACCGGAGCCTGCCATACAAATGCTCAAGGAAAGCTTGGAACTGCCTATGGCTCGGATGGCCATGGCCTATGTAAAACTGGCGCTAGGGGATATTTTGGTGTACGACCAACGGTTCAACGAGGCATTGATCCTCTTTACCCAAGTACAAAAAAGCCTAAAGAATGATGTCCTAGGCCAAGATGCCCGTTTTAAGGTAGCACAGACCAGTTTTTACAAGGGAGACTTTGATTGGGCCCTTACCCAATTGAAAGTATTGCGAGGTTCTACTTCGCAGCTCATCGCCAATGATGCCATGCAATTGAGCTTGCTTATTTCGGACAATTCCCTCGAGGATTCTACCCAGACCGCCTTAAAAAAATATGCAAGGGCAGACCTATTGGCCTATCAAAACAAAAACAAGGAGGCCATTGAAGTATTGGAAGACATCCTGCAAAACCACAAAGGCGAAAAAATAGAGGACGAAGCGTTGTTAAAGCAAGCGGAACTTCTGGAAAAGCAAAAGGACTATGAGAGTGCTGAGTTCAATTACCAAAAGATCGTGGAGTTCTATGCAGATGGTATTTTGGCGGACGATGCCCATTTTGCCCTTGGCGAACTCTATGAAAAAGTGCTGAACCAGCCAGAAAAAGCAAAAAGCCATTACGAAAAGATTATTTACAACTATCAGGACAGCTATTATTTTCCTCAGGCCCGTATTAATTTTAGGAGGCTTCGGGGCGATGCCATTAACTAATTGTTCGCTACATTTATCCCATCAAAACCAAGGGTATGCTCATTTACAACGTCACCATCAATATTGATGAAAGCGTCCATGATAAATGGTTGGAATGGATGCGCGACAAACACATTCCGGATATGTTGGACACCGGCAAGTTTTCCCACGCCAAAATGGTAAAGGTATTGGTAGAGGAAGAGACTGGTATTACCTATTCCATCCAATACACCACCCAGGACCGTAAAACCCTGGAAGCCTATTACAGGGAAGATGCTGAACGACTTCGAGCAGATGCCCAAAAACATTTTCCGAACAAGTTTGTAGCTTTTCGAACGGAACTGGAAGTCATTAGTCAACAAATTCCCTAGAACTTGGAATACCTTTTCACCTATGGCACCTTGCAAGACCTCCAGGTACAGGAATACATCTTTGGCCGGATCTTAAAAGGGGTTCCCGATGCCATCCATGGCTTTAAGAAAATGGAAAATGCAGTGTATGGCCGATATCCTCTGGTGCTCCGAACAAACAATTTACAGGACAAGGTGGAAGGGCAGGTCTATGAAGTGACCGAAACCGATTTGAAAAAAGCGGACATCTATGAGACCAGTGCCTACAAACGCGAGCAATTCCCTTTGGAATCTGGAGGAACAGCTTGGGTCTATGTCGAAAATTCCAAGTAACTTGCAAAAAAACCAACAGTGTCCAAAAAGAAAAGAAAGAAGGCGGCCTATGGCAAAGCCAAAAATAATGGGAACGGACATGAGGAAGGTGCCGTAAAGGCCAAAAAGCATTTGGGCCAGCATTTTCTCAAGGATGAGTCCATTGCCAAAAAAATTGCAGACACACTCTCTCTGGAAGGATATGAAAATGTGTTGGAAATAGGTCCGGGAATGGGAGTTCTTACCAAATATTTGCTCCAACGAGATCTGGACTTGGTGGCCATGGACCTGGACGAAGAATCCATTGTATACCTGAACCATAGTTTTCCTTTGGAACATCCAGAGATTTTGAAAAAGAACAACCGGTTGAACATTATTGAGGCCGACTTTTTAAAATTTGACCTCACCGAACTGTATGGGGAGGAACAATTCGCCATTACAGGCAACTTTCCTTATAATATTTCAAGCCAGATAGTTTTTAAAATGCTGGAACTGCGCAACCAGATTCCTGAATTTTCAGGGATGTTCCAAAAAGAAGTGGCCCAGCGCATCTGTGAAAAACCGGGAAGCAAAACCTATGGAATCCTTTCTGTCTTGGTGCAAGCTTACTATTGTGCTGAATACTTGTTCACAGTTCCGCCCGGAGTTTTTGACCCGCCACCAAAGGTGGACTCCGGTGTTTTGCGGTTGACCAGAAAAGAGAGCATCAAGCTTCCTTGTGATGAACACCTATTTTTCAAAGTGGTGAAAACGGCCTTTAACCAAAGACGCAAAACCATCCGGAACAGCCTTAAAACCTTTAATCTTTCCGATAATCTAAAAGAAGATACTATCTTTGACCAACGCCCGGAGCAGCTTAGCGTAGCTGATTTTATAACGTTGACACAGAAGATAGCCAATGACCCCGTTTAAACTCACAGACGAGCTTTTAGAAGAAATCAAAGGACTGATATCGGAACAGAAAAACTCCGAACTACAGGCTATGATGTCGGAGTTCCACTATGCGGACATTGCCGAGATAGCGGACGAGCTTGAAGTGGAGGAGGCCACCTATCTCATCAAGCTTCTTGACAGTGAAAAAACCTCGGATATCCTCGCAGAGATGCACGAGGACATCCGGGAAGCTGTATTGAGTAACCTCACCGCCAAGGAAATTGCCAGCGAGATTGAGGAATTGGACACGGATGACGCGGCGGACATCATCAACGAACTACCAAAAGAGATCATCCAAGAGGTTATCTCCGAAATTGAGGACAGGGAGCATGCCAAGCATATTGTGGACCTGTTGCGTTATGATGAGGACACCGCAGGTGGACTTATGGCAAAGGAGTTAGTGAAGGTGAACGAAAACTGGAACGTTTTGACCTGTGTAAAGGAAATGCGGGCCCAGGCAGAAAATGTGACCAGGGTCCATTCCATTTATGTGGTGGATGATGAAGGAAAATTGAAAGGAAGGCTGTCGTTAAAAGACCTGTTGACCACTTCCACCAAAACACACATCAAAGATGTGTATATCCCAAAGGTGGATTCAGTGAATGTGAACGAAAAAGGGGAGGAAGTAGCCAAGATCATGTCCAAATATGACTTGGAAGCCATCCCCGTTGTAGATGAAATAGGCCGTCTGGTAGGCCGTATCACCATTGATGATATTGTGGATGTGATTAGGGAAGAGGCCGACAAGGATTATCAGTTGGCTGCCGGTATCTCCCAGGATGTGGAAGCAGATGATGACATTTGGGTTTTAACAAGGGCCCGGCTCCCTTGGCTTATTCTAGGCCTATTTGGAGGTTTGGGAGCGGCCGCCATCATGGGAAACTTTGAAGAAATGATTTCCAAGCATGCCGTATTGTTCTTCTTCACCCCGCTTATTGCAGCCATGGCAGGAAATGTTGGCGTACAGTCCAGTGCTATCATGGTTCAAGGGTTGGCCAATGACGATCTTAAGGGAAGTATCAGCAGTCGTTTGGTGAAAGAAATGCTCTTGGCACTTTTGAATGGACTAATTCTGGCAGTATTGCTCCTCGTGTTTACGTGGATTTGGAAGGGAACCTTGAGTACCGCCATTGCTATTTCTCTTTCCCTGGTCATCGTGATCGTGGTTGCCGGACTTATAGGAACTTTTATCCCATTGTTTCTCCACAGAAGAAACATTGACCCTGCCATTGCCACTGGACCTTTTATTACTACCAGCAATGATATTTTTGGGATTCTTATCTATTTTACCATTGCCAAATTGATTCTGGGCATATAACCCACCGAAAATGAGTCCAAAGGAAGTAGTACAGAAATGGGTGGAGGTTTTTAATCAAGCAGACGCCAAGGCAATTGCCGAGTTTTATCATGATGATGCCATCAACCATCAGGTGGCCAATGAGCCAGTAGTTGGAAAAGAGGCAATTCACAATATGTTCAAAACTGAATTTGCCAATGCCGAAATGGTCTGTATTGTGGAAAACGTTTTTGAGGACGGAGAATGGTCCATTTTGGAATGGAAAGACCCTTTGGGTTTAAGAGGGTGCGGTTTTTTCCATATTGTTGATGGAAAAATCAAATTCCAGCGAGGCTATTGGGACAAGCTGTCCTTTTTAAAAATGCATAACTTGCCTGTCCCTACAAACTAAACCTTTACCTAAATGAAACCCATCAACCTCAAACAAAAGCATGCCGAATTCACCAAAAAGTGGCACCCCCATCAAATAGCCATCGTGGATGACATGCAGGTACTTTTGGCCAAATTGCAAGGCGAATTTGTATGGCACGCCCACGAACACGAAGACGAACTTTTCCAAGTTGTAAAAGGGACCCTGTACATGCAGTTCCGGGACCGGACTGAAGTGGTAAAAGAGGGTGAAATCATTGTAGTTCCCAAGGGTGTGGAACACAATCCCATGACCAAGGACAATGAAGAAGTCCATGTACTCCTGTTCGAAAAACTATCTACTGCCCACACCGGGAATGTACAACACGAAAAGACCCAAACCCACTATCCAAAAATCTAGGAATTGTATATTTGATTCATGAAAGTTCTCCATCTTGACACCAACCATCCGCTGCTCTTGGAGCAATTTGCGGAACTGGGAT
>JAGQZL010000202.1 GCA_020434915.1 Allomuricauda sp.
CAAAGAAATTGGCAGAGTTCAAGAAGAACATTCATGATGTGGTCGTGGAGCAAAAGATCATGGACTATATCGCCAACATTATTGCCAATACTAGAAATCACCCTCATTTGTATTTAGGCGCTTCTCCAAGAGCCTCCATTGCAACATTGGTTGCCGCAAAGGCGTTTGCAGCCATTGCAGGAAGGGATTTTGTTATACCGGAGGATGTTAAAAAAGCTCTGGTACCCGTCCTAAACCACCGGGTCATCCTTACCCCGGAACGGGAAATGGAGGGAATGACCACCGAGAATGTGGTCAGAATGATCATGGAATCCGTTGAAATCCCTAGATGATGCGGTTTTTAAAATCGTTTTACATACACAATCGCTTTTTTTGGTACATCGCTTTTTTGGCGGCCTGCTTTGTACTGTCCTATTGGTTGTCTTTTATTTATCCCATTGTCTGGTTGTTGGTCTACGTGTTGCTTGCCTTTTTTGTGTTGGATATTTACATGCTCTATGCTACTCCCAATGCCATCAACGCTACCAGAAACCTTCCAAAAAAACTATCCAACAGTGATCCCAACAAATTGGAGATTGAACTACTTAGCAGGTATCCCTTCAAAGTCTCGATTTCCATTATTGATGAACTGCCTGTTCAATTTCAAAAGAGGGATTTTGAGTACAGGATGCAGGTGCAGAAAGGACAAAGACGCATTTTTGAATATTCGGTAAGACCTGTGGAACGGGGCGAATATGTTTTTGGCAACCTGAACGTTTATGCCTCTTCACCTATAAGAATCATCAAAAGACGGTTTGTGTTCCAAAAAGACCAAATGGTCCCCGTATATCCTTCGATCATTCAGATGCAACAGTATGATTTTTTGGCCATGAGCAACCGACTCACGGAATTTGGGTTGAAAAAAATCAGAAGGATTGGGCACACCCAAGAATTTGAGCAGATAAAGGAATACATCAAGGGGGATGATGTCCGAACCATCAACTGGAAAGCCACTGCCAAGAAAAACCAGCTTATGGTGAACCAATATCAGGATGAACGTTCACAACCGATCTATTCCATCATCGATACGGGAAGGGTAATGAAAATGCCTTTTAACGGACTCAGCCTATTGGATTACGCCATCAACTCCACACTTGCTTTTTCCAATGTGGCCCTTAAAAGAAATGACAAAACTGGATTGGTCACTTTTTCAAAAAATATTGAAACCTTCGTACCCGCCGTACAAAAGATTTCCCACCTCAACATCATTCTGGAAAAACTTTACAACATCTCCACCGAATTTTCCGATTCGGATTTTGGACTGCTTTATGCACACATAAAGCGAAAGGTCAACCAGCGCAGTCTGTTGTTGCTCTATAGCAATTTTGAGCATATCTCCGCATTGAAAAGACAGCTGCCCTACATTCTGGCCATTGCCAAAAAACATGTATTGGTGGTTATTTTCTTTGAAAATACGGAGCTGGAAACGTTGATTTCCTCGGATGCAGAGAATCTACAGGCCATTTACCACAAAACCATCGCGGAAAAATTCGCATTGGAAAAAAGATTGATGCAGCGGGAATTGCAACGCCATGGCATCCAGACCATCCTGACCAAGCCAGAGGAACTGACCATCAACACCATTAACAAATATTTGGAAATTAAAGCTCGGGGACTTATTTAGTCTGAAGCATTCGAGACGAAAGCCCCAAAGTTTGGAGATTGGGAAGCTCCCCATTTGATCCTATAATCAGCTTGTCCACACTATGGGAATCATATAGTCGTGTTGGGCCATAATCAAAGGAATAGTTTCCCCTCAATTTCCCATTTGCATCCTTTTTGGAAAAAAGTTCAATGGTTATTCCCACGGTAACCCCACCTAAGATAGTAGCCAATAAATCACCATTGTCCCATTGATTGTTGGGTTGTCCGGCATCTATGGCCTCCTTTGCAACTCCTGCCATGGTACTTGCCGCAACAGCACCCATAAAGGTCCAAACACGATCTCCTTTGGAAACTTTCTTGGCAATTCCAGCTCCCACCAGACCAAATGCAGCACCTCCAAAAAAATGTAGCACTTTGTCCCGCTCCAATTGCCCATGACAGTGTGAAGCGAGCATTAAAAAGACAAGTATGGGGATGAATATTCTCATTGCGCAGCTTAAATGTATCGAAAGTTCTCTACATTTTCAACGTAACTATCTAAAAATCTTTGATTTCCGTTTTTGCTTGATGGAATTCAGTCATCATATCGGCTATAATTTTAGCTACTGGTTTAATGTCATGGATCAATCCGGAAACCTGGCCAATTTCGAGTTCCCCTTCCTCAGTATCTCCTTCAAACATGCCTAATTTGGCTCTTCCCCTCCCCAACAAGGCTTTTAATTCGTCCACGGTAGCTCCTTGGGAATAGGCATCCTGAACATCCTGATAGAACTTGTTCTTCAACAATCGAACAGGCGCCAACTCCTTTAAAGTGAGATGGGTATCCCCTTCCCCAGCATTGACCACCCATTGTTTAAAAATGTCGTGGGATGAAGCTTCTGGACTGGCCACAAACCGGCTTCCTACCTGCACGCCATCGGCCCCCAACACCATGGCAGCCAACATGGCCCGCCCTGTAGCAATGCCCCCAGCGGCAATCAACGGAATATTGATTTTCTCCTTAACAGAGGGAATAAGCACCATGGTTGTGGTCTCATCCCTTCCATTGTGTCCTCCAGCCTCAAAACCTTCGGCCACCACGGCATCCACTCCGGCCTCTTGGGCCTTTAGTGCAAATTTGACGCTACTCACCACATGTGCCACAACAATACCCTTTTCGTGTAAATAGTTGGTCCAAGTTTTTGGGTTGCCTGCCGATGTAAACACAATCTTCACCCCTTCCTCTGAAATGATCTGCATCAACGCCTCAATATCAGGGTAGAGCATGGGTACATTCACCCCAAAAGGTTTGGTAGTGGCTTTTTTACATTTTTGGATGTGCTCCCGAAGCACTTCCGGATACATGCTGCCCGCGCCGATGAGGCCAAGGCCTCCTGCATTGGAAACGGCCGATGCCAAGCGCCAACCACTGGCCCATACCATACCGCCTTGTACAATGGGATACTGTATTCCGAAAAGTTGGGTGATTTTGTTTTGCATGGAATGTTCTATCTGAATTTTGATTTAAACAGTTTCAGTCTGACATCAAAATAACACAATATTATGTAAGGGATTCTGAAATGAATTCAGAATGACGCTATTTGAACAAAGAAATTACTAGGAAATCACCCCGGAACCTACCAATTCCTCCCCCACATGCCAAGCCACGAACTGGCCTTCGGTAATGGCAGATTGCGCTTCCTTGAAATCTACATACAATCCGTTCTCCACTTTGTAGAGGGTTGCCTCCTGCAACGGTTGTCTGTATCGAATACGAGCCTTGACCTCCATGGTTTCATCCACGTTCAAGGCTAAATAAGGACGCACCCAATGCAGTTCATCTTCTTTTACAAAAAGTGTATTTCGGAAAAGGCCGGGATGGGTTTTTCCCTGTCCTGTATAGATGATGTTTTGGTCCACATCGGTTTCAATGACGAACAATGGTTCTTTGGTACCACCCACATTCAATCCCTTACGCTGCCCAATGGTAAAATAATGTGCTCCTTGGTGCTCCCCAACCACTTTTCCATCAGTTTGGGAATACACTGGTTTCTCCGCCTGGAAAGCCAACTTTTCCCGTTCATTTTGAAATTCAGGTATGTCCACGGCAAATTGAGAAGCATCACTGGGCACTTCCACGATCACTCCTTTTTTGGGCTTCAGTTTTTGTTGTAAAAAGTCGGGCAGATGTACTTTGCCCACAAAACAAAGACCTTGGGAATCTTTTTTATCCGCAGTGATCAGATTGTTTTCTGCAGCTATCTGGCGCACCTCTGGTTTTAAGAGTTCACCGATTGGAAACAAGGTTTTGGACAATTGCTCTTGGGACAGCTGGCACAAAAAGTAGGACTGATCTTTGTTGGGGTCTTTACCCGCCAACAATTGATAGGTTTCGGTACCATCTTCATTTTTGATGGTCCCTTTTCTACAATAATGACCCGTGGCCACATAATCGGCACCCAGTTGCAGGGCAATCTTTAAAAAGACATCAAACTTGATTTCACGGTTGCAGAGCACATCCGGATTAGGCGTTCGCCCTCTTTCGTATTCATTGAACATATAGTCCACAATACGCTCCTTGTATTCCGCACTCAAATCCACCGTTTGAAAGGGAATACCCAATTTTTCAGCTACAATAAGAGCGTCATTGCTATCCTCCAACCAAGGGCATTCCTCGGAAATGGTTACGGAATCATCGTGCCAATTCTTCATAAACAGCCCAATTACCTCATATCCCTGTTCTTTTAAGAGATATGCCGCAACACTGGAATCCACTCCTCCTGAAAGTCCAACAACTACCTTTTTCATCACAATGATTTAAGGGTACAAAAATACGAAATGAGGTTCATTTAATTCCACATAGTCCCTTAAAGCGAAAAAGCTTACAAAACGAAGATATTTGAAAAGAAAAAACACTTAAAAATGTTCAATCACGAGCATTTTATCCCTGCTATATTACCGTTCATCGATGACACCACAAAGCGGGGATATTTTCACTACAAAAACCGGCCGTTTTACAACTATTAATTTTTTTAGCAGGCAAGTTGCCGCATCTTTGAAGTCCCAAATCTTTCCAAACTAAACCTATAAATGAAAAACTCCCCCAACATTTCTTGAGGGAGTTTTTTGCTTTTTGATGACTCCAAATCAATTATCCGTCTCTTCCGCTAAGACATCAATAATCTCATAGCCATTTTCCACTTCTTTGTACACCGCCTGATTGAGCTCGTACATGGAAACCCCATCAAAGTCGATTTCTTCCGCATCTTCTGGCAGTTCCTGTAAAACTGCACCAACGGGTGGCGCGGCCACCTCATACTCTTCTTTCACTTGTTGGTAAAAAACACCATCTGCGTAATGGTATGGTACTCCCCTTACTGTAATACGGACTGTAGTTGTAGGCAATACCCGTAACCTAAAACCTCTTGGCGGAAAGGCCCTGACATAAATACCCTTTCGCTGCACATAGTACATGCCGCGTACAGGATAATAGGTTACCTTTCTATAAGCAATACCCCGGGTATTGGCGGGGAGACGCCGCAAGGTCCGGCGGGCCACTCTTCTATTGTGGCGACGTACCTTACGCCTGACCATTCGTCTTTCTTGGGGAGTTCGATATACTTGGGCCTCCACATATTCCGTTGTTCCAAATGCCAGAAGTGCAAAGAACAACAATACCAATTTTAGATTTTTCATGTTGCTGAATTAATGGTTATCCAAGTTTAGACCCAAAACGAACCCAAAGGTTTAATGGTC
>JAGQZL010000203.1 GCA_020434915.1 Allomuricauda sp.
GTCCTGCATGCCTCCATACACGTTGTACGGATATTCGTTGTCCACACTGATGTGATAGAATTGTGCAACCGGTAAATTCCCGATGAAGCGCCATGTTTGACCACCGTTTTTGGTGATGTTGAGTCCACCATCGTTCCCATCCATCATAAATTGTCCATTTTCAGGGTGGATCCACCAAGCATGGTGGTCGGGGTGTACCCCATTGTCCACGCCATAAGCGGGCATCAACTGGCTGAAGCTTTTTCCACCATCTTCAGAAACATTGATATAGGTAAAGACAGAATAGAGCCTGTTTTCATTTTGTGGGTCCACATAGATTTCCGAATAGTAAAACGGACGGTTTCCTATTTCCTCCTTATCGTTGACCTTTGTCCATTTGGTACCTCCATCGGTTGATTTGTAAAGTGCATTTTTCTTGGCTTCCACCAATGCATAGATGATATTGGGCTTGTTACGGGCAATGGCCACACCAATTCTACCCAACTCTCCTTTGGGAAAACCATCTTCTTCGGTGACTTTTTTCCAAGTGGCACCGCCATCATGGGTAATATGAAGTCCACTGCCTTCACCTCCTGATTTAAAGAACCAAGGGTCTCTTTTGTGCTCCCACATGGCAGCAATCAGTTTGTTTGGGTTGGTGGGGTCCATCACCAAATCGGCAACCCCGGTTTTGTTGTTTGCGAAAAGTATTTTTTCCCATGTCTTACCTCCATCCGTGGTTTTAAAGACGCCACGTTCTGGATGCTCACCCCAGGGAGAGCCAATGGCACCCACATAAACCACATCAGGATTAGTGGGGTCGATGATCACACGATGGATATGGCGGGTTTTTTCCAATCCCATGGACTTCCAGGTTTTTCCACCGTCCAAGGACTTATAGATGCCGTAACCGCCATTCAAACTGTTTCGGGGATTACCTTCCCCTGTTCCCACCCAAACCACGGATGGATTGGATTGCTGAATGGCCACTGCACCAATGGAGGCGGTCACCTGATCATCAAAGACAGGCTCCCATTTAATGCCTCCGGAGGTGGATTTCCACAATCCGCCCGAAGCGGTGCCCACAAACATAATGTCCGGGTTGGAATGCACCGCATCAATAGCCGTGACACGGCCACTCATACCGCCAGGACCAATATTTCTGGGTTTCATGTCCTGCACAAGGTCCATCGTAAATTCTTGCGCGTAAGTGGTTGTTCCTATCAATAAAAGGAAAAGGAATACTAATTTTTTCATGGGTTTGGTTTGAGATAGTTGTTGTTTTGAATTTAGTTGTGCCCAACATGGCATCCGCATCCTGGCATAGTAAAGCTTTGTGCTTCTTCATGCCAAGGGAAAGCGGTATTGTATTTATTGTTTTCCCACCAGAATTGGGTACGCTCGGTTTCGGTATTGCCGATTTCGTTCATCGTTTCCGTATCGAACAAGCGACCATTGACCATGGTGTACTTCACAGTCTCCGTATTTCGGATGTCTTCCAATGGGTTTTTGTCCAGTACGATCAAATCGGCCAGTTTGCCCACTTTAAGGGAGCCAATGTCATTTCCGGCACCAATATATGTCGCCCCGTTGATGGTAGCCGCTTGCAATGCCTGCATGTTGGTCATACCACCCTGTTGCAACATCCAAAGTTCCCAATGGGCACCTAATCCTTGCAACTGGCCATGGGCGCCCAGGTTGACCTTCACCCCTTGGTTGGCCAAGTCGGTAGTAGTTTCGGAAACAAGGATATGGCCATTTTTATATTCTTCATCAGGAATCATGGTACGGTATCTGGAACGGGAATCCACCAATGCTCTGGGGGTGTATTTCAACAGTTTTTCATTCTCCCAAACATTGTCTTTTTGGTAGAAATAGTATTCCCCGTTCATACCTCCGTAGTTAACGATAAGGGTAGGGGTGTAACCAGAATTACTGGTTTTCCAGAGCTCCAATACATCTTTGTAGACTGGGGCAACCGGAATATTGTGTTCCACTCCGGTATGTCCGTCCATGATCATAGTCATGTTGGTGTAGAAAGTAGAACCGCCTTCAGGAACTACATTGATGCCCAACTCCCTAGCGGCTTGAATAACTTGTTGACGCTGCTCCCGACGCGGTTGGTTGTAACTTTTCACGGACTTGGCGCCAAATGCTTTGGTTCTTCTGATGGCCGAACGGGCATCATCCAGATTGTTGATCACCGCCTTAAAATCCCCATCCGCACCATAAAGTATGATACCGGTGGAGTACAATCGGGGTCCGATCATGTCCCCGTTTTTGATTAATTCGGACATGGCAAAAATGGATTCCGTATTAGCTGATGGGTCGTGTGATGTGGTCACCCCGAAAGCTAGGTTGGCGTAAAGTTGCCAGTGCTTTTGGGTGGTCAAACCGTAACGGAAACCGCCTACGTGTGCATGGGCATCCACGATACCGGGCATGATGGTTTTTCCTGAAACATCATACACCTTGGCATTGGATGGCACATTGATTTCATCGGCCTTGCCCAAATATTCAATCTTGTTCTCATTGATGACGATGGTACCGTTTTCAATGACCTCGTCACCTTCCATGGTGATGATTCTGGCATTGGTGAACGCAATCCTTCCTGATGGTTTGTAGGTTTTCGAGGTCAATCCCACTTTAATCCCTACACTATCCATCTTTGCCACCTTCTCAGGGGAACCGGGCAAAAAGGTAAACCGGTCTTTGATGTCGTTGGCAAAATACTCATCACCCAAGGTCCAGAACACCTTTTTGCTATCGCTGGACCAATGCAGGTTGATCCCAGCATCTTTCGATATTTGGGAAACAGGTACCGCCTTCGTTTTGTCATCCAGGTCAATTTCCTTCCCGTTCATTACCAAAGGTGCCACATATGCCTTGTGCAAAATGGTAAAGGTAATCCACTCATTGTCCGGACTTGGCACCAACCAGTTCGCATATTTGGATTTTACATGGGTGCGTTCGTCTTTTCCATTCAGGTCAACGGATTTAAGGGACTTGGTAAGGTTGCCAAAATAGGTACCGCCTGTTTGGTAAAAAAGACGTTTTCCATCTTTGGTGAATGTAGGATATGCTCCTTCTTCCACCACCCATTTCTTATTGGAACCATCCGTGTTGATGGTATAAATGCCCGTTTTTTTGGTAAAGATTCTCCCTTGATCATTGTTGCCGGATTCTTTTTCATAGGCAATCATTTTGCCATCAGGACTGAAGGAGGGAGTCCGGTAAATTCCTTTTTCCGAAGACAGTTTGGTCATAGTGCCACCTGAGGAAGGGATTTTGTAGATAGCACCCATGTTTTCGTCATTCCAGGTAACAAAGGCAATGGTTTTGCCATCGGGCGAAAAGGTCGGTTCGAACTCAAAATCGGTTCCATTTGTCAATCGTTTTGGTTTGCCATTGGGTAATTTTTTGGTCCATAGATGTCCTAGGGCATTGAAAACCAATGTTTTTTGGTCAGGAGAGGTCACTGCGTGTCTGATAACCTTCGCTGTAAATTGGTCGGGTGCCACAGGTGACTCATTGTGTAGGGTTTCCGCAATCTGGATTTTGGCATCCACGGTAAAGGGGATATTGGTCACATCCAAACTCGCTACATTGATCTTATAAATTTTTCCTTTGTTCCAAAACACGATTTCCTTGTCGTTGGGCATCCAACTAAAGTTGGGATATACTCCAAAAATGGCCCAAGCTTCCTGTTGGTCCTTGTTCAAATCATCAAAAAGGGGCCATTCTTCCCCAGTTTCCAAGTCATGGATGTACAAAACCGTTTTGGTGCGTACCCTTTTTACAAAGGCCAATTTTTTACCGTCATGCGAAATCTGAGGTCTTGCGGCACCTCCTGGGCCGCCTGTGACGGTCGTGGTTTCTCCTGTTTCAAAATCGTACCGTCGGATGACATAAATTTGACTATTGGGATCCTTGTTGTATTGGAAATACCCACCTGGATACACATCTTCGCTATAGTATAGGTATTTGCCGTCCGGGGAGACACAAGGTTCGTTTACATCTTGTTGGTCATTTTTTCTTTTGGTAAGTTGAATGCCGGAACCACCAGTAATGTGGTATTGCCATATTTCACCGGCCCCTAGCGAACGACCTGATGTGAAATGCTTTCTGGCCACCAAGTAATTGCCATTAGGCATCCAATAGGAATTGTTCAGCAATCTGAAGTTTTCTTCAGTAATCTGTTTGGCATTGGAGCCATCGGTATCCATCACCCAGATATTGTCACCACCTCCGGCATCACTGGTGAAGGCAATTTTCTTTCCATCCGGACTAAAATGGGGTTGTACTTCAAATGGGATTCCTGTCCGAAGCGGAGTTGCTTTTCCACCGGTAATGGGCATGGAATAAATGTCTCCTAAAAGGTCAAAAACAATGGTCTTTCCATCTGGGCTTACATCAAGGTTCATCCAAGTTCCTTCATCGGTACTGAATTGATGCTCTTGGAAGTTAAAATTACCTTTGGGATTGGTTACATCCCATTTGGTATCGTCTTTTTTTTCTTGGGAAAATAGGGGAATTGATGCCAATAGCACCAAGAGGAAAAGTGGCTTTTTCATTTTGAAGGTTAATTAGTCGCTTAAAGATACCAAAAAGCCTTTCCCGATTTCTTAAAATGGTGTTAATGAAAGTAGGTTTGCCTTTGAATTCAAAGGCTAGTTACTTTTGTAGATGACCCCGTCCTTCATCACAAAGCGTACCTTTTCCATTTGTAAAATATTTTTGGTGGGATTCCCTTCAACAGCAATGATATCTGCCAAAAACCCTGCCTCTATCCTTCCCAAATCATTGAGATGAAAAACACGCGCATTCACCGATGTGGCCGATTGCAAGGCTTTGATGGGTTCCATGCCATAATCGACCATCAATTCCAGTTCCCTATAATTCTCACCATGGGTGAAAACGCCAACATCCCCTCCAAAAACAATGTCTACCCCAGATTCAAGGGCCAGTTTAAAGGATTTTTTCTTTTGGATGATCCGGTCTGTGTCTGGGTCTTTTCCTTTCTGCCATCCTTTGTATTGTTCAGTGGCATCTCCAGCTGCAATGGTAGGGCAGAAGGCTACATTTTTTTCCTTCATCAGGGTAAAGATTTCGAGTGTGCCCCCATCGCCATGTTCAATGGTCTCCACGCCTCCCAAAATGGCTCGCCTCATACCTTCGGGGGTACTGGCGTGGGCCACTACATACCGACCTGCCGTAGTGGCAGCGGCCACCATGGCGTCTATTTCCTCTTGTAAAAAAGTAGGTTGTGAGGGCTCGCCTGATTTCCAACGGTAATCCGCATAAATTTTAATCAAATCGGCGCCATTACCCATTTGGGTGCGCACTTCCTTGATGGCTTCGTCCCTTCCACTTACAGGGACCGCACCAAGGGGCAC
>JAGQZL010000204.1 GCA_020434915.1 Allomuricauda sp.
CTTTTCCTGTATCTGTGGAATTTAGGTCTTTTGTCTTGTTGTAGTAATTAAAGAATTGGGTAAACTCAACGGAAACCATTTTCTTGATCAACTCGTCACGGTCAATGCCTTCCAATACATCATAAATGGCAGGAAGATAGTCATCGATTTCCTTGTTCACCTTGGTTTCCTTGATCTTGTTGGCCAAATGGTACAACTGGATCTCACAGATTTCAATTCCTGATGGAATTTGCTTTTGGATAAAATCCTGTTTGATCTTGGTTTCTATGGATTTGATCTTGCGCAATTCACTTCGGGTTATGATGACCATCGAAATCCCGGATTTACCTGCCCGTCCGGTACGTCCACTACGGTGGGTGTAGGTTTCGATCTCGTCAGGCAATTGATAGTTGATTACGTGGGTCACATCATCCACATCAATACCACGGGCCGCCACATCGGTTGCCACCAACATCTGAACCTGCTTCTTTCTAAAAGCGTTCATCACCATATCACGTTGGTTTTGGCTCAGGTCCCCATGAAGGGCTCCTGCGTTGTAGCCATCCTCGATCAATTTTTCAGCAACACGCTGTGTATCCCTTTTGGTACGACAGAACACTACGGAAAAAATACCAGGATTGGCATCTGCCAAACGTTTCAAGGCCGCATAACGGTCCCTTCCTCCAACCATGTAATATTCGTGTTGTACGGTGGCAGCACCAGCGTTTTTGGTCCCCACGGTGATTTCCACAGGTTGAACCATGAATTTTTTGGCTATGGAAGCCACTTCTTTCGGCATGGTGGCCGAAAACAACCAAGTCAATTTTTCTTCTGGGGTATTTGAAAGGATGTCCTTGATATCCTCATAAAAGCCCATGTTGAGCATTTCATCGGCTTCATCCAACACACAATAGTCAATTTTGGAGATGTCGACCATATTTCGGCCGATCATATCCTTCATACGACCTGGGGTGGCCACCACTATTTGGGCGCCACGCTTTATTTGATTGGCTTGCTCCGTAATGCTCGCGCCACCATAAATGGCGACTACGTTCAGTCCCTTAACATATTTGGAATAGAGCTTGAGTTCGTTGGTGATCTGCAAACACAGTTCACGTGTAGGGGACAGAATCAATCCCTGTGTGGTCCTGCTTTCCGCATTGATCTTTTGAATCATGGGAAAACCAAAAGCAGCGGTCTTTCCGGTTCCTGTTTGTGCCAAGGCCACCAAATCGGTGTCCTTTTCCAATAAAATTGGGATAGATTTTTCCTGTACTTCTGATGGGGTTTCAAATCCAAGGTCGGAAATAGCATCCAATAGGGGTTGGTCCAACCCCAAGGTTTCAAATTTTGTCATAATTGGTAAATACCTTAATCGCAAATATGTTGTGTTGCATCGAGCGATTACCGTATTACCTCTAAGCCCATCGCAACACCTTGCCCATACCGGCGGCGTTAATAAAGCGGCAAAGGTACATTAAATTTATTCAGTGGGGCTTACGGGGCCACATTTTTTAAAAAGGTCACCAATTTTTGCACGGCCCTGCCTCGGTGACTGATGGAATTTTTAATGTCTGAGGGTAATTCGCCAAAGGTTTGGTCAAATCCTTCGGGTTGGAAAATGGGGTCGTAACCAAAACCATTGTCCCCGTATTTTTTCTCGGTGATCATGCCTTCCACTGTACCTTCAAACGTATGGGATTCTCCATGTAAATTGAGATGAATCACTGTTTTGAACCGGGCACTTCGTTTGGGTGCTTGTTGCAGTTCAGATAGGAGTTTGGCCATGTTGTCCTTGGCACTTTTCTGTTCCCCAGCGTAGCGCGCCGAGTATACCCCAGGTTTGCCATCCAAGGCATCTACCAAAAGCCCGGTGTCATCTGAAAAACAATCCAAACCATAGGTTTTGGTCACAAAATCGGCCTTGATCTTGGCATTTTCCTCCAAGGTAGTTCCAGTTTCAGGGATTTCCTCAAAACAATCAATGTCTTTAAGGGACAAAAGTTGGATGGATTTAGGTAGCAACTGTTGCACTTCCTTTAATTTGTGTTCGTTGTGGGTGGCAAATACGAGTTTCAAAACGGCAAATGGTTCAAATGAGGTTCAAAAGTAGTAATTTCGTCCATCAACCTGTTTGCATGAAACTACGAATTCCACCCGCTTTGGTGATGTTAATTTTTGGGGGATTGATGTATGTGCTGGATCGATACCTTCCTTTTGGGGAGTTCGACTTTTTTGGCAGAAAGCAGCTCTATTTGTTTTTGGCGGGGTTAGGAATCTTGGTCATCTTGATTTCCGTAATCCAATTTTTGATGGTAAAGACCACCACCCACCCCTTGGACCTCAAAAAAACTACAGGCTTGGTGACCAATGGCATTTATAACTTCACCCGAAATCCCATGTATTTGGGCATGCTCCTGTTCTTGCTGGCCTTTGGCCTCAAACTGGGGAATGCGTTCAACAGTATGCTAGCCGCTGGTTTTGTGGGCTATATGAACCGTTTTCAAATCAAACTGGAAGAGGAGCAGCTGGAAGAGCAATTTGGGAAGGAATATCGACTGTACTGCAAGCTCACAAGACGCTGGTTTTAAGGCATGGAATTATGAAAATCCCGATTTGGATTGTCATTTAAAACAATTTGAAAGCGTTTTTTGATTTATCCGCAATTCTGTAAGGTTTTTAAGAGCTTCCGATTCGAAGGATGGATATAATATGTAATTTTGCGTTTTAATTTTTGAAATGATCCATGGTGGAAGCAGGCCGTAAATATGTTTTTGATTTTGACAGTACCCTGACACGGGTAGAGGCGCTCGATGTGTTGGCGGAAATGACCTTGCAGGGGAATCCAAAGAGGGAGGAAATCGTCAAGGAGATACAGCATATCACCAATTTAGGCATCGATGGAGAAATTTCCTTTACTGAATCCTTGGAACGAAGGCTTAGGCTTTTGAATGCCAACAAGGAAGATTTGCAGGAACTGGTCATTGAGCTCCGGCAAAAAATCTCCAAGTCCATTGCATCCAACAAAGCATTCTTTCGTGAGTACGCAGAGGATATCTATGTGATTTCCTGTGGTTTCAAGGAATTTATAGACCCCATTGTGGAGGAATATAACATACCTTCGGACAGGGTCTACGCCAATACCTTTAAATTTGATGAGCATGGGAATATCATCGGTTTTGATGAAACCAATGTCCTTTCTGCACACAATGGAAAAATAGAATGTTTAAAACGACTGGATCTTGAAGGCGAGGTCCAGGTAATTGGCGATGGCTACAGCGATTATGTAATGCGCGAAGCCGGTATTGCCCATAAGTTTTTTGCCTACACTGAAAATGTGCACCGTGAGAAAGCGGCAAGCAATGCAGACCACGTGGCACCTAACCTAGATGAATTTTTATTTGTGAACGATTTGCCAAGAAACCTATCATACCCAAAGAATAGAATCAAGATCCTTTTGTTGGAGAATGTGCACCCCGCAGCTTTTGAAAACCTTTCCGAGGAAGGCTTTTCCGTGGAATTGGTAAAGCACAGCCTTGCAGAGGAAGAGTTAATTGAAAAGATCAAGGGTGTACACGTATTGGGTATCCGGTCCAAGACCCAAGTGACCCAAAAAGTGTTGGATGCCGCCAATAAATTGATGGTGATCGGAGCCTTTTGTATTGGAACCACCCAAATAGATCTGGAATACAGTAAAAAGAAAGGTGTTGTAGTTTTCAATGCGCCGTACAGCAATACACGTTCCGTTGTGGAGTTGGCTGTTGGGGAGATTATTATGCTCATGCGTAGCATTTTTCCACGGAGTTCAGAAATCCATAATGGCGAATGGAACAAAACGGCCACCAATTCCAGGGAGGTACGTGGAAAAAACTTGGGCATTGTGGGATACGGCAATATCGGAAAACAAATGTCTGTTTTGGCCGAAGCCATTGGTATGCGGGTCTATTATTACGATGTGGCCGACCAATTGGCCTTAGGTAACGCCGTTAAATGCAATTCCTTGGAAGATTTGTTGTCCGTTTCTGATGTGGTAACCTTGCATGTGGACGACAACAAGGCCAACAAAAACTTTATAGGGGAACGGGAAATCAATCAAATGCGGGATGGTGCCCTCTTGATCAATCTTTCCAGGGGATTTGTGGTGGATATCGATGCCTTGGCCAATGCTTTGAAGAGCGGTAAATTGGGTGGGGCTGCCGTGGATGTATTCCCTGTGGAACCAAGAAGCAATGGCGAGTTTGAAACACCACTCCAAGGTCTGAACAACGTGATTCTGACGCCCCATATCGGTGGTAGCACCGAAGAAGCACAACGGGATATTGCGGACTTTGTGCCCAACAAGATCATGGATTATATCAACTCTGGTAATACCGTGGATGCGGTAAATTTCCCAAACATTCGTTTGCCCAAACAGAACAATGCGCACCGTTTTTTGCATATCCATAAAAATGTGCCCGGAATCATGGCCAAGATCAACGAGGTATGTGCCAAGTACGGTTTGAATATTTCCGGACAATATTTGTCCACCGATAGTGAAGTGGGTTATGTAATCACGGATTTGGACAAAGAGTACAACAAAGAGGTAATCAAAGCCTTGAAAAACGTTGAAAATACCATAAAGTTTAGGGTACTTTATTAAAAGATGAAAAACCGCATTGCTTTAAAATTCAAGGACAAAGGCATTTTGACTTTTGATTCTTGACTCTTGAACTTATTGATCACTGATGGTGATACGGTTCATTTCGTAAAATGGTAAACCCGCGATACAATTGTTCTATAAAAAACAGGCGTACCATTTGGTGGCTAAACGTCATTGCCGAAAGTGAAATTTTTTCCTGTGCTTTTGTATAAACAGCGTCACTAAAACCGTAAGGCCCACCAATAACAAAAACTAAGTTTTTAAGCCCGCTGTTCATTTTTTTCTGAAGGTAGTCTGCAAATATTTCAGAAGAGAATTGTTTTCCCTTTTCATCCAACAGTACCATCACATCGCTGGGCTGCAAGCGTTTCAGTATTTCTTCTCCCTCACTTTCTTTTTGTTGTATTTCAGTAAGGTTTTTAACATTTTTTATATCGGGAATAATATCAAAAGTAAAAGAGATGTAATGCGAAAGCCTTTTGGTATAATCTTCTTCTAAATTTTGAAGGTTTTTACTATCTGTTTTTCCTATGGCAAGTAATGTAATTTTCATTTTAAAAGTGTTTCCTTTTTGAAGAGATAGTGATATGTTGAGTCCAACAATCTAAAATACCAATAATCTAAAATACCACCCCTTCAACCATCCAAATTTAGTATTTTAGCATAAATTGTACATGCCATGATTTCCAAAAAACAATTTCAGAAAGAAATAGACCTAATTATTGCCAATGCCATTCGG
>JAGQZL010000205.1 GCA_020434915.1 Allomuricauda sp.
ACTTCATCCAAAGAAGAAATAGAAAAAAAGATCCATCTGTATGATGGCATCGTCATCCGAAGCCGGTTTACCATAGACCAACAATTTCTGGACAAGGCTACCAACTTGAAATTAATTGGCAGAGTCGGTGCCGGTCTGGAAAATATTGATGTGAGATATGCCAAGCAAAAGGACATTTTTATGGTTTCTGCACCCGAGGGGAACCGAAACGCTGTGGGGGAACATACCTTGGGCATGTTATTGTCGGTGATGAACAAGATGTGCAAGGCCAACCGCGAGGTAAAAAAAGGCAAGTGGGACCGCGAAGGCAACCGTGGAGTTGAGTTGGATGGCAGAACGGTGGGCATTATCGGGTATGGGAACATGGGCAAGGCCTTTGCCAAAAAATTGAAAGGCTTTGATGTGGAGGTCATCTGCTACGACATAGTAGGAGGCGTTGGTGATGAAAATGCCCGTCAGGTGGGCATCATGGAATTTCAGCAAAAATCCGATGTGGTAAGCCTACATGTCCCCCAAACCGAGTTGACCGAAGGAATGGTGAAAACCGATTTCATCAACGCATTCCACAAACCTTTTTGGCTCTTGAACACCGCTAGGGGCAAATGCGTGGTTACGAATGACTTGGTAGAGGCCCTTAAATCTGGCAAGGTACTCGGTGCCGGTCTGGACGTATTGGAATATGAAAAAAAGTCCTTCGAAAACATGTTCATCCAAAAGCCGAAGGCCCTGAAATATCTACGGAAAGCCAAGAATGTACTATTGACTCCCCACGTGGCCGGTTGGACCGTGGAGAGCAAGGAAAAACTGGCACAGACCATTGTGGACAAGGTCAAGGCAAGATTTTGCTAATTTTAGCGGGTGAAAAAGACCATTCTTGTTTTCTCGGCATTGATCGTTGCCTTGCTTTTACTTTTTAAGCTAAGCGAATATTCCTATTTATCCGGTGACATTTCCATTGAACTTGTGATAGGCGGTATCGCGGTGATTTTCTTTTTCGTCGGCATTTATATCAACCAAAAAACACTTCATCGGGAAAAGCCCATCCATCCCCGCATCGACCACAAAAAAATTGAGAAATTGGGCATCAGCAAACGGGAGTATGAAGTTTTGGAACTTATTTCAAAGGGATTGTCCAACAAGGAAATTGCCGATACGCTCTTCGTTTCCGAAAGCACTATAAAAACACACGTATCCAACCTACTGGTTAAATTGGATGCCAAGCGAAGGACCCATGCCATCCAAAAGGCAAAAAAACTTCAAATTATCTCCATTTAACATGCCATTGTGCCAAAATCAATGCTTTTTGGTACTTTAGTATGAGTCCCAAGACCGGCCATCAAATTACTTTTGAATCAACCATTTAAACCGAAAACCATGAAAAAAACAGTCTTAAGGTATGGTACCTATAGCGCCATTACCATCTGTGTTCTCTTTATTATCAGTTGGTATGCATTGAGCAACCTATCCCTCCCCGTACAGGAAGTATTGGGGTATGTATCCATAATTGTTTCACTAAGCTTTGTCTACTTTGGAATAAAGCATTTTAGGGACAAGGAGAACGAAGGAAAAATCAATTTTAAAAAAGCACTGGTCATCGGAATTTTGATCAGTTTGATCACGGCAATCGTCTTTGGATTGTTGGATGTGTTCTATACCGAAGTGCTCAACCCCGGGTTTATGGACAATTATTACAGTGAAATTGCCGAGAATATGAAAGGGACCCTTCCTCCTGATGAACTGAAACTGAAACTGGCAGAATTGGAAGCCCAGAAGGAGCAGTTTTCCAACCCTTTGCTCTCATTTACCTTTATGGCACTTACCGTGTTTGTCATTGGGTTCATCATTTCCTTGATTTCCTCGCTCATACTACAACGCAAATAATAACAACATGACCATAGAAGCCAAAACACCGGACGAATACATTGCCAAGTTGCCAGAAGACCGAAAGGAGGCCGTCTCCAAACTTCGGGAAACCATCAAAAAGAACTTGCCAAAAGGGTTTGAGGAATGCATCAACTATAAAATGATAGGTTATGTAATCCCGCATTCCCAATACCCGGATGGGTACCACTGCGACCCAAAGTTGCCCTTACCTTTCATCAATATAGCATCACAAAAGAATTTTGTGGCCCTGTACCACATGGGTATCTATTCCAAACCTGAACTATTGGATTGGTTCGTGGCCGAATACCCCAAGCATGTTAAGACCAAACTGGACATGGGTAAAAGCTGTATCCGCTTTAAAAACATACAAACCATTCCTTATGACCTTATTGGGGAGCTTTGCCAGAAAATAACCCCACAGGATTGGATCAACACTTATGAACAAAACATCAAGAAATCATGAAAAACAGAGTAACAGGATTGGGAGGTTTTTTCTTTAAGACCAAAGACCCGGACAACATTAAAAAATGGTACAAAAACCATTTGGGATTGAACACGGACCAATATGGCTGCACCTTTTGGTGGAAGGACAAAGAAGGGAACGATTGCAGTACACAATGGAGCCCTTTCAAGGAAGATACCACCTATTTTAAACCCAGTGAAAAACAGTTTATGATGAACTTTAGGGTGGAAAACCTGGTGGAATTGTTGGAAGCATTAAAAAATGAAGGGGTAACCGTTGTTGGCGAGATGGAAGAATACGAATATGGAAAATTTGGTTGGATCTTGGACCCCGAAGGAAATAAGATAGAGCTCTGGGAGCCTGTTGATAAAGCCTTCCTGTAGGTATTGAATTATTTCCTACTTTTAGTTCTCATTAACCAACACATTTAAACCATGTCAGAAGAAAAAAAAGACTTCGGGGACAAAGCCGAAGAAGCTGCAAAAGAATTTCAAGAGGATGTAAAGCAAGCCTTTGATCCAAAAAATCCTGAAAGTGGTAAGACCGTTGCCATTGTAGCACACCTTACTTTGATCGGATGGATCATTGCCATTATTATGAACAGTAGCAACAAATCGGATCTCGGTTCATTTTACATCAGACAAGTACTAGGTATCATGCTATTAGGTTTTGTTCTTGGAATCATTCCGGTCATTAACCTTTTTGCTTGGATTTTACCATTCATTCTTTGGATTATAAGCTTGATTGGCGCCATCAATGGAAACAAAAAACCGGTTTTCTTGGTAGGAGAATATTTCCAAGATTGGTTCAAGAGCTTATAAAAAAATAACTAAAAAGCTGGATATTTTTTTCTCCAGCTTTTTTATTTCAACATATCATCGTAATATTGCAATATTAAAATAGAATGTTATGGGATTGACCAAGACGCACATGTTCACCGATAAACAAAATGAGCTGGCCAAAATTGCCAAGGTATTAGCCCATCCGGCCAGAGTGGCCATCTTGGAATATATTAGCAGGCAGGATGCCTGTATCTGTACCGATTTGGTGGACATCATCGGGCTTTCCCAACCTACCATTTCCCAACATTTGAACGAAATCAAAAAAATAGGCCTTCTTAAAGGAAATTACGAAGGCAAAAATCTTTGCTATTGTATCAACCAAGAGCGATGGGAAGAATTGCAACAAACTTTTCATCTGTTCTTTTCCAATATTAACCGTAATTGTTGTTAACCATGAAAACATCAGAATTTCTATCCCTTTTAAAACAGCACCAAGACAAGAGCTTACTTTTTGAATACACCAAGGACAAGCTGGTAGGTGCCAATTACCACATCACCGAAGTAAAGAACATTACCATTGACTCTGTGGACTGTGGAGCGGGTACCGACTTTTGGAAAGAAACCATTGTACAACTGTGGGAAAGTCCAAAGGAAAAGGATAAAACCGAGTTCATGTCCGCCTACAAGGCTTTGGGCATCCTCAATAAAGTAGACCGCATGAAACCTATGGATAGAGAGGCCGAAATCAAGTTCGAATACAGCAACTCGGATTTTCATACTGCCCAACTTTTTGTGGACGATTTCTCTTTGGACAATAATTCATTGGTCATGAAACTATCCGTGGAAAAAACCGACTGCAAGGCCAAGGAAACCTGTGGGGTTGTGGAAGCCGAAGTGTCCGAAGCAAAGGAACCTTGCTGCACCCCAGGCTCAGGGTGTTGTTAATCCTTTTATGATGACCATTAGGGACATGCAACCAGCAGATTGGGACCAGGTATCCCAAATCTACACCGAAGGAATTGCCACGGGGTTTGCCACTTTTGAAACCGCTACCCCCTCTTTTGAACATTGGGACAATGCACATGTGGCCCAATGTCGGTTTGTGGCTGAGGAAAATGGGAAAATATTGGGATGGGTAGCCCTCTCCCCCGTTTCCAGTAGATGTGTGTATGGTGGAGTGGCCGAAGTGAGTGTTTATATTTCAACAAAAAACAGGGGAAAGGGTATAGGAAAATTGCTTTTAGAACACCTAATTTTGGAAAGTGAAAAAGCAGGATTCTGGACACTCCAGTCAGGCATATTTCCCGAAAACCTGGGTAGCATCAAACTCCATGAAAAAGTGGGTTTCCGCTATATAGGAAAAAGGGAACGGGTTGGTAAGATCCATGGGGTATGGAAGGACAACCTGCTTTTTGAAAAACGTAGCTCCGTTATCGGAATAGACTGATCATCAACCAAAAACAAAAAACATGAAAAATGTATTGGTACTTTGTACCGGAAACTCATGCCGTAGCCAAATGGCACATGGCTATTTGAACCATTTCCAAGATAAATTGGCCAAAATTTACAGTGCAGGGATTGAAACACATGGACTGAATCCCGGCGCCGTAGCCATCATGAAGGAAGATGGAGTGGATATTTCCCACCATACCTCTAACCACGTAGATGAATATGCCGGTATTGAATGGGATTATATCATTACCGTTTGCGATCATGCAAAGGAGCACTGCCCTTATATCCCCTCCAAAAATGCCAAAAGACTGCATCAAAACTTTAAGGACCCATCAAAGGTAAAAGGGACCGAGGAAGAAATACATGAGGCGTTTGAAGCCACACGGGATGACATCAAGGAATTTTGCCACGATTTTGTCAAGGAAGACCTTATGGAAGATTAATCAACATTGTTGGTGAGACCCTCTGCCATTTTTCGTTCCAGTTCTGCTTGAAATTCTTCCATAACAGGTTTCACGGTACTCTCTGGTAGGTCGGCGATTTTTATGTACATGAGTCCGTCCACGGAATTGTTGAAAAGTGGATCTACATTAAAGGCCACTACCTTGGCGTTCTGTTTGATATATTTCTTGATCAGCACCGGCAATCGAAGGCTTCCGGGTTCCACTTCGCTGATCAACTTATCAAATTTGTTTAGGTCTGCCTGCGTCTCGTCAAAGATGAACTCTTTGTCTGCATCGTTGAGTTTTACCTTGAATTCCTTTTTC
>JAGQZL010000206.1 GCA_020434915.1 Allomuricauda sp.
ATATAGGTGTCGTACAGGGCATTTGTTTCGGCTTCTTTGGTGGCAACTTCTCCTTTCAGATTGGCAATATCTTGATTCAGGCTTTCAATTTTCGGAGTGTATTGCAGTGCCAATTGTTCCTTGTTGTTCAAGGTCATGCTGTTTTTTTCCTCCAACAACACCTGATTGATTTCCTTTTCAAAGATTTTCATTTCAAGCGGTTTGGAAATCACCACCGCAATAATGATGGCCAAAAGGATTCGTGGGGTCGCCTGAAAAATTTCACTTTTAATGTTGTCCCGCTTCTTGATGGTGGAAACAATATATCGGTCCAGATTGAAGATCAACAGACCCCAAATCAACCCAAAAAAGATGGCGGTGTAGATGTTGTCAAAAACGGTGTAAAGGGCATAACCACTGGCAATGAATGCCATAACGGCGGTAAAAAAAACCGTGGCCCCTATGCCAGCGTATTTGTTGCGTTCACCATTGGAACAAGTTTCAAGAATATCGGTGTCGGCTCCTGAGCAGAAGATAAAAAAGCGTTGTAGCATAATCGTGTTCTCTTTGATTGATAGGGTATTAGAACGCAGTTTTGGAGTATTTGTTACATAAAAAGCCCCATTTATGGGGCTTTTAACATTATTTGAAATCCGAAGACCCTAGTTTTCTATGACAATGGGTTCCGTTGATAGTTTTACAACAGGATGGTCGCCGTTGGCATCTCTAGAATCTATGTTTATTTTACGGTTGTTTTTAATGACCTCAATCGCTTTCTTGGCGGATATTTCTTTTCCATTGTACATAAAGGTTGCACCTTTAGCCGCCATTTTCTTTATATGCTCCATAGGTGATGGCGGAGTTGGTGGTACAGGAGGAGCAGGGGGAAGATTGGGTTGTGTTCCCTTTACTTTTTTAACGGCGGAAGGTGCCTTAGGAGGTTTGGTAGCATCTGGTGCTGGCGGAGGAGGCGGGAAGTTTGGAAATGGTTCAGCATCTGCCCGTTGCTTTTCGGACATTTTGCCATAGATGACTTTTAAGCGCATTACCTCTTTCTTGTTGATGACCATGTTGTTGTGGTCCATATCATTGTACTTTTTGGCCAAAGCATTGTATTCCTTCATTTCCTCTCGAGAGGCGCTTGATTGTAGATCTTCGATTGAACTTGCTTGGCTTTTAAGGGTGTAGATGGCAAAATCTGCCTCTTTACCAGCTTCCAGAGGCGTCATACCTACTATTTGCTTTCTTTTGATTGATTTGTTCAATTTAAAAGCGGGCATGATGGTTTTGTTGTCTACCATGACCAAATCATTTTTGGATTTTAACTGGATCCAACTATCGTTCACCAAATAATAAGCTCCATCCAATTGGATAAAAACATTTTGATTGCCTCTTTTGGCCCCTTCCAGTTTTTGATGAAATTTAAACTTCTCTTCAACTTTGTCATAGTTTGTTAGAACAGTTTCGTAATCCAGGCTTTTAGGGTTTGTTGTCATAGAACTAAGCTGTGTTGCATCCGATTTCTTCTGTTGCAAGGCAAAATACATGGCAGAACCAACGTTCCCCTTTAAATTCCCCCAATGCTCTTTTTGTGAGATGGGATTGTACCCTTCCTTGGTCACGGAGAAATCAAAGTATATGTCACCAGAGCTTAAAATTTCAAATTCAATATGGTAATAACCTTTATTATTGGTTTTTGAAAGAATTTTGCCATCAGACCCGGATATGGTCACATTTTCAAGCGGTAGAAGGGTTTCGGAATCTACAATGATACCTGCTAATTCAACAGACCTTGGGGTTAAACCATCTGTAATCTCCAAATTATCCGTTGTGGAGAAAATTATGGGCTCAGAAATCTCTTTGTTGGTAATAGGAATCTCATTTGTTTCTGTAAATCCCAAAAGTAATAGCGCCGTTAGTGGCAGGACCAAAAGGCTCCTGAATACAAATGATGTTTTTGATGTGTTTGTTTTCATGACTGTAAAACGTTTTTTGATTGATGAATAATTAATGGCATTCGCAATGCCGGTCGACTGATATTTTTCAAAATGGTCGTGTGATAAGTACGACAACAAAGTATTTTGATAGTGTGCGAGATTTAGGCTTTTATTGATGACCGCCCGATCTGCCAAGAACTCATGGTTTAACCGTACGTAGGACTTCAATAGGTAAATAAGTGGATTGAACCAGAGGAGTACCTGGGCCAGTTCTATGAACAGAATATCCAGGCTATGCCTTTGTCTGGCGTGGGTTTCCTCGTGCAGCAAAACTTCCTCTGGAATGTTTTGGGCCTCATATTGTTTTTTGTTCAAAAAGACATAGCTGAAAAATGTGTGGGGAGGTAGTTGTTGTGCCAACAACACACGGGTGATGAAGTGGTGCTTCGACTTGGGATTTTTTCGAATGCGCAACCAGATTTGGCCAAGGTTCCTTAAAAATCGGAAACCAAACCCAAGGACACCCAGTACATATACACTCCATAAGATTGCTCCCCATTCAACCTCGGTTTCTTCAGCAACAGGAAGAAGGGTGGGTGTTTCCGTATCATTTACAGCGGTCAATGTGTCCGAAAATGAATTCTGGGTCACTTCCACATACTCCACAAAAACAATGCTTGGAATGATCAGGGAGGCCATCAAAGTGCCCAAAAGATAAAACCGCTTAAAATGGTGCACGCTTTCCTTTTCCAACAATAGCTTGTAAAAGGCCAGAAAAATGGCAAGGCATGCGGTCGATTTTAATAGGAAGATCAGCATAATTACTTCTTTTTGATTTCGTTGTCGATCAATTTTTTCAATTCTTCCAATTCGGCCTTGCTCAGATTGGTTTCTTGTGTGAAGAACGATGCAAATTGGGTGGCGCTGTCATTGAAGAAGTTCTTGATGAGTCCGTTCACATGTTTGGAGAAATAGTCCTTCTTCTTCACCAAAGGAAAGTACTCCCTACTTCTCCCGATGCTATTGTACCCCACAAAGCCTTTGTCCGTCATCCGCTTTAAAAGGGTCGCCACGGTAGTAGTGGCCGGTTTGGGGTCCGGGTAAGCATCCAATAGGTCCTTCATAAAGGCCTTTTTTAGTTTCCAGACAATATTCATGAGTTCTTCTTCGGATTTTGACAACTGCATTTTTTGGGTTTTTGGCATTTTGTTCTACAAACATAGAATAAATATTTTAATTCTACAAATGTAGAGTTTAATAAAGTTTAAATCAAGTGGGTATGCCGTCCTAAAATATTAAGTTTGCTGTTAAATAAAAGATTATGGGATTATTGGAAGACTTGCAGAACAGGAGTGGCAACCAATGTGAGCTTTGTGGTGCAACGGAAGGATTAAGTGTTTATGAGGTTCCACCAGTTTCCACAGGAGGGCTGGATGGCAGTATTTTGACCTGTGACACCTGCAAATCCCAGATTGAAAACCCAGATTCAATGGACTCCAACCACTGGCGTTGTTTAAATGACAGTATGTGGAGCGAGCACGATGCCGTAAAAGTAGTGGCATGGCGTATGTTGAACCGATTAAAATCGGAAGGTTGGCCCCAAGATCTTTTGGATATGATGTATTTGGAGGACGAGGTGTTGGCTTGGGCCAAGGCAACCGGTGAAGGGCAGGAGGCCGGTGAACAGGTTGTGCACAGGGATGCCAACGGTGCCATTTTGGAAGCTGGCGACAATGTGGTATTGATCAAAGATTTGAAAGTGAAGGGCTCCAGCATGGTCGCAAAACAGGGAACCGCCGTGAGACGAATTTCCCTGGATCACGAAAATGCCGAATATATTGAAGGCAAGGTAGATGGTCAACAAATCGTCATCCTTACCAAATACGTCAAGAAAACCTAAGCTTTCAGTTCCGTATAATATTTGTAGAAATAAGGGATGGTCTCAATCCCTTTCAAAAAATTGAATATCCCAAAATGCTCATTTGGGGAGTGAATAGCATCACTGTCCAATCCAAATCCCAATAGAATGGTCTTGCTTTTCAGTACTTCCTCAAAAAGTGCCACGATCGGGATGCTACCTCCAGTACGTTGCGGAACTGGACTTTTTCCAAAAGTTTTTTCAATGGCTTTGGCAGCAGCCTGATAACCATCACTGTCAATTGGGGTAACGTAGGCCTGGCCTCCATGATGGGGAGTAACTTTCACCTTTACACTTTTTGGTGCCAATGAGGTGAAATACTCGGTAAACAACTTTGTGATTTCATGCCAATCTTGATTGGGCACCAATCGCATGGAAATCTTTGCATAGGCTTTACTGGCAATCACGGTTTTGGCGCCTTCTCCGGTATAACCGCCCCAAATGCCATTGACATCCAAAGTGGGTCTAATTCCAAAACGTTCGGTAGTGGTATATCCTTTTTCCCCATGGACGTCACCAATGTCCAACGCTTCTTTGTATTCTTCCAGGTTGAAGGGTGCCTTGGCCATTTCGGCACGCTCCTCATCGGAAATCACCTGTACCTTGTCATAAAATCCGGGAATGGTGATGTGGTTGTCCTCATCATGTAAGGCCGCAATCATTTTGGCCAGTACGTTGATGGGGTTGGGTGCTGCCCCTCCATAAATGCCGGAGTGTAGGTCGCGATTGGCACCGGTAACTTCCACTTCCACATAACTCAATCCGCGCAATCCTGTGGTGATGGATGGGTTTTGGTTGGAAATCATACCTGTATCAGAGATAAGGATAATGTCGTTTTTCAATTTTTCCTTGTTACCTTCCAGAAAACCGGCCAAGCTATCGCTGCCCACTTCTTCTTCCCCTTCGATCATAAACTTGATATTACAGGGCAAAAGGTTGTTTTTGATCATAAATTCCACTGCCTTTACATGCATGAAGAACTGTCCCTTGTCATCACATGCGCCTCTTGCGAAGA
This sequence comes from Allomuricauda sp., assembly GCA_020434915.1. GTDB lineage: Bacteria > Bacteroidota > Bacteroidia > Flavobacteriales > Flavobacteriaceae > Flagellimonas. The sequence continues at coordinate 4,850 of JAGQZL010000206.1, forward strand.
TGGCCCCATCCGGATGCAATTTGGTGGTTTTGATCACGGGTTCAAAGGGAGGCGAGTCCCAAAGGTTGATGGGATCTGGCGGTTGCACATCATAGTGTCCGTATACCAAAACAGTGGGCAAGTTGGGGTCAATAATCTTATCCGCATAGACCACGGGATATCCCTTGGTTTCACAGATTTCCGCGTTTTCACATCCGGCATCGATGAGTGCTTTTTCCACAGCTTTGGCGGTTTCGAGCACATCGTGGGAATAGGCGGTGTCCGCACTGATGGACGGAATTTTTAAGAGCTCGATGAGCTCGTTGATAAATCTGTCTTTGTGGGTGTTGATGTAGTTGTTGATTTCTTCCATATACATTTTAAAAAGGACACTAAAAGTACAAAAAACAAGTTTTTAAAGACAGCTGGTTTGCAAATCCGAAAATTGATTTATATTTGCACTCCTTTCCGCGGGTGTGGTGGAACT
>JAGQZL010000207.1 GCA_020434915.1 Allomuricauda sp.
ATTGTTGAAGAAAGGTAGTGAATTAAATGAAATATAGCATTCCTATGTTCCGATGGCATACCGGGCTTTGGCAGCTACACTTTGATCGGTAAATTCACCTTTTTCAAATTTGAGATATCCTACAATACCGATCATACCGGCATTGTCCGTGCAATATTGAAATTTGGGAATATAGGTTTTCCAGCCCATGCTCTCCTCTGCTTCTTTAAGTCTTGCCCTGATTCCTGAATTGGCAGCAACCCCACCACCAATGGCAACCTGTTTAATGCCAGTTTGTTCCACGGCCATTTCAAGTTTTTCCATCAGAATTTCCAAAATGGTGTATTGTACAGAGGCACAGATATCGTTGATGTTTTGGGACACAAAATCCGGGTTCTTTTGAGTTTCCCGCTGCAAGAAATAAAGGATGCTGGTCTTTAACCCGCTAAAACTGAAATTTAAACCGTCTACCTTTGGTTTGGGGAAATCATAAGCTTTAGGATTCCCAAGTTGTGCATACTTGTCCACCAACGGACCCCCGGGATAAGGTAGTCCCATCAATTTGGCACTTTTGTCAAATGCTTCTCCCACGGCATCATCCAAGGTTTCACCCAAGACTTCCATGGAAAAATGATCGGTCACCTTCACAATTTGGGTATGGCCACCGCTAATGGTCATGGCCAAAAATGGAAAGCTTGGAGGAGTCATTCCTTCGTCTTCAATAAAATGGGCCAAAATATGGGCTTCCATATGGTTGACTTTGATTAGAGGAATGTCCAAACCCAAGGCCAAGGACTTGGCAAACGAAGTGCCAACAAGCAACGAACCCATTAATCCGGGGCCTCTTGTAAAAGCTATGGCGGAGAGTTCTTTTTTATCGATATTTGCTTTGGCCAAGGCTTGGTGTACCACGGGAACAATGTTTTGTTGATGTGCCCTGGACGCCAACTCTGGGACCACGCCTCCATATTGCTTGTGGATTTCTTGTGTTGCCACCACATTGCTCAGTACATTTGCATTGCAAAGCACAGCGGCAGAGGTGTCGTCACAAGACGATTCGATTGCGAGAATATATTTTTTTGTATCAGCCACAGGTTTTGGAACAAAAATTGATCGTCAAAGGTAAAACATAAAGCCCTATCAAAAAACTTCGTAAAATACTGTTGCGTACCCTGCTGGCGATCTTGCTCATTATGGTTTTGGGTTCCTTAGTGCTTTCCATGCCCGTAGTGCAGACCAAATTGGCCAAGTACGCTACCGATTCGTTAAACGAAGAATTCGGGACCAATATCCAAATTGATCGGGTCAGTCTTTCACTTTTTAACCTGAATGCGGGGGTCAAAGGAATTTATGTGGAAGATTACCAACAAGACACTTTATTTTACATCCACAAACTGACCACTTCCATTTTAAACTTGAGAAACATGGCCAATAACAAGATGGAGTTTGGCGATGTTGAGATCGATGGTTTGGTCTTTAACCTAAAAACCTACCTAGATGAAACGGATACCAACTTGGATGTATTTGTGGCCAAGTTGGACGATGGGTCACCAAGGGATCCCGGGACACCGCCTTTTTTTCTTTCTTCCGATGAAATCCAGATAAACAACGGGAAATTTAGGTTGATCGATGAGAATCTTGAAAAACCCAAAGTGTTGGATTTCGGGGATATCAGCATTCGGTCTACGGATTTTCAGATTTTGGGCCCGGAAGTGACCACCAATATTGAAGACCTTTCCATGTTGGCCAGCAGGGGTATTCGACTTAAAAAACTGGCCGCCGGTTTTACATATACAAAGGAGCAAATGCGGTTTGATTCCCTCCTCATTGACACAGAGCAGTCAGAGTTGAAGGGGAATTTGGTGTTTAATTACAATCGTGAGGATTTTGCCGAATTTTTGGATAGGGTTCAGCTCGATGCCAGCTTTGAGGAATCTACCGTGGCCCTAAACGAGGTCAATACCTTTTATGATGAGTTTGGGCAGGACAAGGTGGTCAATTTTACCGGGAGCTTCAGCGGGGTATTGAACCAACTTCAGGTGAAGGACCTGTTCTTGTTTACGGACAATACGGGGATTCGGGGCGACTTTCAGTTCAATAATATGTTCAGTGATCAGGCTCCGTTTGTATTGCGTGGCGATATCGACAATTTAACTTCAAGCTATTATCAACTCAGAAGCATATTACCCAATATTTTAGGAAAGAACATTCCGGAATCGGTCCAGAAACTGGGTCAGTTCACGGTTCGAGGGGAGACAGAGATCACGGAAACCTCCATAGATATGACCGTTAACCTGAACACGGTATTGGGAGATAGCTATGTGGATCTTCAGATGACCAATATTCAGACCATCGAGGATGCCTCCTATATCGGATTCATCTCTTTGATGGATTTTAATTTGGGAGAGTTCATAAACGACGATGAGTTCGGGTATACTTCCTTGGACATGAATGTAGAGGGGAAGGGATTTGTGGCCGAAAGTTTGAATACGGAGGTAAGAGGTGAAATCTATAAACTGGATTTCAATGACTACGAGTACAACAAAATAAAGGTTTCCGGTATTTTAAAGGACCAATTGTTTGATGGTATCCTGTTGTGCAACGATGACAATTTCCGGTTCGATTTTAAAGGGTTGGCCGATTTTGGTGGCAGGGAGAACAAATTCAACTTCATTGCAGCTGTGGACTACGCCGACCTAAAAAAATTGAACTTCATCAATGATACCATTTCCATTTTCAAGGGACATATCAACATGAACATTGAGGGGAACACCCTTGATGATATGGCTGGGGAAATGAATTTCACCAACACTACGTATCAAAACATCAACGACACGTACTTTTTTGAGGATTTTACGGTAACCTCCACCTTTGACAAGGATACTACGCGAACAGTGGAAATCAATTCCCCGGACATTATCACAGGATACATGCGGGGCAAGTTCAAGATAAATGAATTGGGGCGATTGGTCTAGAATTCCATTGGGAGCATCTATACCAACTACAAACCTTTTGAAATTTCCAAGGGTCAAAATGTGGATTTCAACTTTAGGATCTATAACAAGATTGTGGACGTTTTCTTTCCAGAAGTGGTCTTTGATGCAAATACCTTTATCCGAGGTAGTATACAGGCAGATGCCAGCGATTTTAAACTTACCTTCAAATCACCTAGCATAGAGGCCTACGGCAACAAGTTTGATAACCTGGAACTCAAGATAGACAATAAATATCCGTTGTTCAACACGTTTGTTTCTGTGGAAGACCTGTCTACTTCCTACTATGACATCAAGGATTTTAGCCTCATCAACACCACCCTCAAGGATACCCTGTTCTTTAGAACAGAGTTCAAAGGGGGCAGTGAATACAATGATAGTTACAACCTTAACTTTTACCACACCTTTAATGAGAACAACCGATCGGTCATCGGTCTGAAGAAATCGGATGTGAGCTTTAAGGGGAACCAATGGGTGCTTAACAAGGATGGGAATAGTAAGAACAAGGTCATTTTCAACAGTTCTTTGGATAGCATTCTTATTGAGGATGTGGTCATGGACAACAACAATGAGGAACAGATTCGTTTACGGGGCGAGCTGGCAGACTCCACCTATAAGGACTTGGATCTACAGTTTAAACTGGTATCCCTTAACAAGATCACCCCTTCCATTGATAGTCTAAAACTTAACGGTGGAGTGGATGGTTTCCTCAACATCTTGCAGAAAGATGGAAAATACTTGCCCACATCCAGTTTGAACATCAAGGATTTTAGTGTGAACGATATCCGGTTGGGCGATCTGGAAGTTGGCATTTTTGGAAATAATGACCTTACCGAGTTTGGGGTCAGTACTTGGTTGAACGATAATGGAAAAGAGAAACTGAATCTCAACGGAAAGATCACCAACATCAACAATAAACAGAATTTGGACCTTTCGGCCAATTTTTCGGATTTTGCCTTGGAACCTTTCGGCCCTTTGGGAGAGGATATCATTTCCAATATTCGCGGTAAGGTCAATGGTAGTGTGAATATCATTGGGGATGTCAACAATCCTTCCATCAACGGTTTGCTCACGCTCAACGAAGCCGGGTTGGGGGTACCCTATTTGAATGTGGATTATAATTTTGCTCCTCTGTCCAGGGTCCGGTTGTTTGATCAGACCTTCTATTTTGAAAAAGTGGGCCTCTCGGATGTAGTGGAAGGAACAACGGCCACCTTGGATGGTACGATCAGCCATACAGGTTTTGGGGATTGGTACTTGGGGTTGGATATTGATACCGAGAGTGATCGGTTCATGATCCTGAACACCGAGTTTGATGAGGAAGAATTGTATTACGGAACAGGTTTCATCAACGGCACAGGGAGTATTTATGGCCCAACGGATGCACTGACCATTTCGGTGAATGCCACTACGGCAAGGGGAACCTCCCTTAAAATACCATTGAGTGATGTTACCAGTGTGGGAGACTATTCATTCATTAATTTCATCAACAAGGATAAATCCAATTCATTTCAGGAAGAACGGGTATTGGAAGAATACCAAGGATTGGAAATGGCTTTTGACCTAGCCATTACCCCGGATGCCGAGGTGGAAATCGTAGTGGATCGTAGTACCGGAAGCTCGTTGAAGGGAACCGGGGAAGGTATTTTGTTGATAGAGATCAACACCAATGGCAAGTTCAAGATGTATGGGGAATTTGTTGCGGTCACAGGGGAGTACAATTTCAAATATGGCGGCGTAATCGATAAAAAATTCAAGGTGCGTCCAGGAGGCACCATACTTTGGGAGCGGGATCCCTTGGCGGCCCAATTGAATTTGGAAGCGGTATATTCCTTGAATGCCAATCCGGCGCCGCTGTTGGACAACGCAGGGTACACAGGCAGAATCCCAACAGAGGTTGTGGTACGCTTGGATGGGGAACTGGAAAGCCCGAACATCAACTTTGACATTGACTTTCCTGGAACCAATTCTGTGGTGCAATCCGAATTGCAATATCGCTTACAGGATCCCACGATCAAAGAGCGAAACGCATTTTTCCTATTGGCCCAAGGTACTTTTGTGAACCCACAATCGGGGATCAACCAACAGGCGGTGACGGGCAACCTGATTCAAACGGCTTCTGGTTTGTTCAACCAAATTTTAGGAGGGAACAATGATAAGTTCAATTTAGGTTTGTCCTATGAACAGGGGTATAACAATCCCAATGCGGATACCCGAACGGAAAATAGGATCGGGGTTACGGTGTCCACTCAGATATCGGATCGTATTTTGGTCAATGGTAGGGTAGGAGTGCCTGTTGGGGGAGTTTCGGAAACCGTTGTTGCTGGTG
>JAGQZL010000208.1 GCA_020434915.1 Allomuricauda sp.
GGTAGCGGGACCTCCATACAGGAAGTGAACCAGTTGCTCAAGCAATTTGACCAGATGAGTAAAATGATGAAAATGATGCAAGGTGGCGGAGGTAAGAAAATGATGCAAATGATGCAGAACATGCGTTGATTTTTAGACATCAGATAACTTAATTAAACCGAATAACCGAATAACCACAAACCCAGACTAAACCAATTGTTCATGGAAATCCTTGACGGAAAAAAAATATCGAACCAGATCAAAGAAGAGATTGCCGTTGAGGTGGCACAAATGAAAGAGAGAGGGGAAAAGGTTCCCCATTTGGCGGCAGTACTTGTAGGAAACGATGGTGCCAGTCTGACCTATGTGGGCAGTAAGGTCCGTTCCTGCAAAAAGATAGGTTTTGAATCTACCCTCATCCACCTTCCAGAGGAAACCACGGAGGAAGCTTTATTGCAACAGGTCCATGATTTGAACAACAACCCAGATATTGATGGGTACATTGTACAGCTACCTTTGCCAAAACATATTGATGAGGAAAAAGTGTTGATGGCCGTGGATGCCGATAAGGACGTGGATGGTTTTCATCCTACCAATTTTGGAAAAATGGCCCTAGAAATGGAAACCTTCATTTCCGCAACCCCCTTTGGGATTATGGAACTATTGCGCAGATACAATGTGGACATTTCGGGAAAACATGCGGTGGTGATTGGTAGAAGCCATATTGTGGGTAGGCCCATCAGTATTTTGATGAGCCAAAAAGGGAAACCAGGTAACGCTACGGTGACCCTGACCCATAGTCGGACCGAGGATATCAAATCATTGACCCTTCAGGCAGATATCGTGGTTTCGGCATTGGGTGTACCCAACTTTTTAAAAGCGGATATGGTAAAAGACGGGGCCATCATCATAGATGTAGGGATTACCCGTGTAACTGATGAGTCCAAGGAAAAGGGCTATTACATCACCGGGGATGTGGATTACGAAAATGTCAGCAAAAAGGCATCATACATCACCCCGGTCCCAGGAGGTGTAGGTCCCATGACCATTGCCATGCTATTGAAAAATACCCTGTTGGCCAGGGAGCGCCATAAGTCTAAAAGGGTTTAATTCACCGTATCGGCTTCCAAGGAAGCAACTGCGGCTTGTTGCTCTTCATCCGGGTTCAAATGATCAAATTCGGTGTCGGTTTCATCATTGGTGCAACTGGTTACCGCCATGGACGAAAATGCAATGGTGATCAAAAGTAAAATTGTTTTCATAATGGTATGATTTGGGTAAGACCCGAAGGCCTATTCAATGCATTTATAACGATTTACCCGATTTATTCTTGTTTTTTCAGGCAAATATTCGATAACTTACCTATCTCTAAACAACCCTTATGGCCGGAACGGTTAGGAATAAAGCAGCTTGGATCGTATTTGTGTTCTTGGCCATTGGAATTGGTCTCTACCCCCTGATTTATGTATTTGCCACGGATGATTTTGGGTTGTTGCTCGGTAAATCCAAAGAACTTTTGGCTTCCAATCTATGGAATATCGCTTTCTATGGGCACATCAGTTTTGGAGGATTGGCATTGCTTTCAGGTTGGTCACAGTTCAGTAAGAAGTTGCGGTCCAAAAGATTGAATCTTCACAGGAATCTTGGTAAGATATATGTGGTTTCCGTATTGATCAGTGGTCTTTGCGGGGTCTATCTCGGCTTTTTTGCTACAGGAGGTATTGTATCCTCTTTAGGGTTCGTTAGCCTAGGCATTATTTGGTTGTTCACTACCGGTATGGCCTATTTTGCGGTAAAAAGAAAGGACATGTCCCTACACCAAGGTATGATGATATATAGCTATGCTGCATGTTTTGCAGCCGTTACCCTGCGTATTTGGTTACCATTGCTCACCTTGACTTTGGGAGAATTCCTGTTGGCCTACAAAATTGTAGCCTGGCTTTGTTGGGTTCCCAATATCCTGTTCGCTCACCTTTGGGTGCGCAGAAAAGGCCTTATTTTGGTTTGATTATTTGGCAAATAATTGCCCCATGTCTTTAAATGCCTTGAATTCAAGGGCATTTCCGGCTGGATCCAGAAAAAACATAGTGGCTTGCTCTCCCACTTCTCCTTTAAATCGGATGTAGGGCTCAATAACGAATTCAATTCCCTTTACTTCCAATTTTTTGGAAAATGTTTGAAACGTATCCCAAGGCAGGACCACTCCATAATGTGGCACAGGCACATTTTTGCCATCTACTGGGTTGGTGTGCAGTTCCTCTTCGGATTTTGGCTTGTAGTGGATGACCAATTGGTGCCCGAACAAGTTAAAGTCTACCCAATGATCGGCACTTCTACCTTCCTCACATTCCAATACTTCACGATAAAAAGTGCGGCATTCGTCCAAATTGTGGACCGGAATGGCCACATGAAAAGGGGTTATGTTTTGCATGGTTTATTTTTCCTGAAAATTAGGATAACTTTTTCAAGCTTCCAAAAAAGTGATGATCTGATCGTTCACATCATCCTGATGCATGGAATGGCCCAAACCTTCGGTGCTGACCAAGGTACTGTCCTGCCAATTTTTGTTGACGGCCACAGAGGCGTGGTATGGGGTAATGCTATCCTGTTTATCATGAAAAAGCAGCCCTTTTTTACTTAGGGACTGGGCAAACTTGGATGTGGAGAATTCATCGATTCGGAACCCAAAACGCTCCAGGATATAGGCGTCCAAATGTTTCATGACCCGATCATTGAACTTCAGGATATTTTGAAAATGGCTCATGATCTCATGGAATTCTGAAGGGGACCCAATGGTGACCATCTTTTCTACTACCGGATTAGGGTTTTTATACTGGTTGTAAATGATGGTCATGCCCCCAACAGAATGGCCGATCAAGTGTTTTGGGTTGTATTTTATGACCATGTGGTTCACGGCTTCTTCGTATAGGGGAACATATAAATGCTTACCAGTGGAGTATCCATGTGAAGGAGCATCAAAGGCAATGATGTTGAAATCGGCCTCCCTTAATTTTTTGATGAGATTGCGCCATCTAAAGGTGTTGCTTTCCCATCCGTGTACCAGGAGAACGGTTTCTTTGCTGCCAGGCCAGTGGTAAGATTGAACCTGATGGCCTGCAACTTCCTCAACCTCCAATTTTGCCCCATCCAAATAATCTGCCTGTTGGGGCTGTACTCTTCCTTTGCGTACCGTACAAAAGAGACGAAAGGCACTGTCCGCAGCTTTTTTTGGGGCTAGCAGTGTATAAACGTTGTAATACTGGCCATAGGCCAGAGGCATTATTTTTTTGAGCGTTTTTTTCATCAGGTTACTTTTTGTAACTTACTCTTAATTTGATACTAAAATTACACATTCATTTTTGAACAAAAAAGAGGTCACTAACTGAAAACTAGGTGTTTATATGGAAACTATTGCTGATAATCAGAAAGTTAGAACCATAAAAAAATTAGAAAAAATGTTCGGTCATATTGATTACAAGCACCCGCCAGAGCTTTGTCCTGTGCGAGATGTCATGTCCGTGGCTTCCGATCAATGGAGTATTTTGATCCTATTGTGGTTGGGTTACTTTCCTGTATTGCGGTTCAACAAACTCAAAAAATTTGTTTACGGGATTTCCAACAAAGTGCTTAGCCAACGCCTAAAAGTGTTGGAAGCAGACGGATATTTGGAGCGTAAAGCCTATCCGGAAGTACCCATTCGTGTGGAATACAGTCTTACGGAATTTGGCCAATCCTATGTGGAAAAGTTGTTGGAGCTTGCGGAATGGATGCACGACAACAGTCCCAAAGTATTGGCAAATAGGGAGCGGTATGGATTGGTTTAGTCCCGGATTCGGTTCCAGATATCCAAATACATTTTCCAGGTTCCCTCTTCTTTTTTCCAGATGACCACATACTTGCCCTTCCAATGGTCGACCGTACCATCTTTATTTTCCGATTTCCCTTGGTAATAACCGTAGTCATGGGCATAATCCCCAAAAAATTTGATTTCCAAAGGGGTAAGTTCATGATGCAAGATCTTGGTGCCGGAACTGGACATCCAACGTTCTTTAATGGCTTCCCTTCCAGATATAATGTCTGCATTGTTCGGGAAAATCTTGGCATCGGTGGTATAACTTTGAGCTATGCTCTCAAAATCATTGTCCATATACGCTTTTGAAAAGGCTTTGGTGGCAGCAATGATTTTTTCCTTTTCGGTTTCTTGACCTGATTTTTTCATGCCGTTTGAGCAATCTATTTTCCATGTCGGAAACACAAAAGATTCGGTTTTGTCCACCCATTCGCCGACCCATTTGAATCCACTATCGTCCATTTCAGAAAAAGTAATCCTGAAAAATCCGTCCGTACCATTGGGAGCTTTTTGTTCCCGGTACAGCACAATGTTGCCATCATCCGTTTTGCCTCCTTTCCAAACAGGCAAACTGGTAGTTGTAGGGAGTGAACTGTAATAATGCACATACCATCGGGTGCTGTCCTTGTTGAATTGTCGGATACTGCCGGAATAAGTGCCATCTTCCTTTAGGGTTTCGTCCTGAATGGCCATGCCGTTCATGATATATTTGAACCGCCATACCATGTCCACAGGTTCAGCCCAAGTTTGATCGGCCTTACGAAGGGTCGATTTGCAATTGCATTCCCCGATCAAAGGGGCAAAATCAAGAATTTCTACTGGGGCCTCGGGATTGGGCAGTCCAAAAGGATGCTCCTCTGAGGGTTCATAATCAAACTGGGCGCATAGCACCATGGGTACTAACAGGAGAAATGACAAAAGGCTTTTCATTGGATTGATTTTCCCCTCAAATTACCAAATATGAAGCCGTTATCCTGCTGTTTGGCAATATATTAACAGGTTATTCCCACCCCAACATCAGGTACTTTATCTTGGCTTCATCTGGAATCTGAACCGCCTCAATGGTGGTACTGAACCTCAGATTGTCCGGAAGTTCTCCCTTGTCTATGGTGAAATATAGATTGCTTCCCTTTGGGAAAATCACAATGCTGTTCAAGGTGGTCACAATTTTTTGGATTCCATATTTTTTGTTGATATCCGAAAAAGTACTGCTAAGACCAATACCATTTTCAGCAACATACCGCGCATCCAAAATGCGGATATTTTCAATGGTGGGGATACTGTCCGAACTTGGGGTCAGGGTCAAAAGGTGCTTGCCTCCTTTTTCAAACACTTCAATTTTTTGGTTCGCAGATTTTAATTGGACAGTGGATGAGTCCCTGACAATGGAATCTTGAACAAAAATAGATTCCAGTTCACTCACTTTG
>JAGQZL010000209.1 GCA_020434915.1 Allomuricauda sp.
TCATAAAGAAGGATACCATTGTCCAGACAGAATCCGAGCCTTCGGAGAAAGAAGTGGAAAAGGACACTTTTAGACTGGATGAGGAAAACGCCATCGATTTCTTTTTCAACTACTCCCAAAATCTCAAAAAGAACAAGGTAAGGCTTACCACTACCATGGGCAGCTTTGTGGTGGAACTCTATGATGATGTTCCCTATCACAAGGCCAATTTTATCTATCTCACCCGTAAAAAGTATTTTGACAGTACCCAGTTTCACCGCGTGGTAAAGGATTTCATTATCCAAGGGGGCAACTCGGATGACAGAAGAACCGCGAACAAGCGAAGGGACATAGGTCGGTATTTATTGCCTCCCGATGCCAAAAAAGGCTATAAACATCACAGGGGAACCATATCCATGCCCAGTAGCGAAAGGGACAATCCGCATAAATTGGCCTCTCCCTATGAATTCTTTATTGTGGTCACCAATCCAGGCTCGTACCATTTGGATGGATCCTACACCCCTTTCGGCCGTGTTATAGAAGGAATGGATGTGGTGGACAAAATCAACCAGGTACCTGTTGGCGATGGGGATTGGCCCTTAAAAAATATCTATATTCTAAAGGCCGAGGTGTTGTGACCGATTCAAAAAAAATCTAATTTAGATTGAAACGGAAACAACTATCTCAAAATGATCAAAACAACCAAATTCAGCTATGCTGGGAATGGGCAAACCTTTGAAGGAGTCATAGCCCATGACAACAGCATTGAGGGAAAACGCCCGGTAGTCATGGTCTCCCATACATGGGCAGGGCAATCCCAATTTGAAACGGACAAGGCCGTTGAACTGGCCAAGCTCGGGTATCTTGCCTTTGCCATTGATGTCTACGGAAAGGGCAAAAGGGCCAAGAATTCTACACAGGCCGAAGCATTTATGGACGAAATGCTGGAAGACCGTCAGGAATTATTGAACAGGCTGCTATTGGCACTCCAAAAAATCAAGGAACACGAATTGGCAGATACCCATAAAACTGCCATTATTGGCTTCTGCTTTGGTGGAAAATGTGCTTTGGACCTTGCACGATCCGGGGTAGATATCAAGGGAACAGTTTGTTTCCATGGTATCTTTGACCCCCCTGGATTGGAACAAGAAGGTGATATCCTATCCAAAGTCTTGGTACTCCATGGCTGGGAAGACCCGCTTGCATTTCCGAAGGATATTGTTGCCTTGGGCTATGAGCTTACAGAAAGGAATGCCATTTGGGAAATGGATGTATTCGGGCATACGGGACACGCTTTCACCAACCCCAATGCCAATGCACCCGACCAGGGCATGATGTTCAATCCACTGGCCAATGACCGTTCTTGGTTGCGGATGACCAAGTTTTTTGAAGAGGTGTTTGCAGGCTGATTCCTTTCCTTAAAACAACATTCCCATCACCCTGCTTTTTCTGGGCTTGCCCTACATGAACCCTCTTTCTTTCATAAATGGAAACGAGGGCTGCTAGGATTATAACATTTTTTACGATGTACTGGCCAACGAGCGTCAATGAAAAAGGGCCTGGTCCAAACACGGCGTCTGGAAAAAAAAGAAATGGAGTAAAGGTCAACACCATGTGTGCCATTGCAATGATTACTGCAGTTCTTCTGTACAAGTTGGCCAACATTAAAATGCCAAGGCCAACTTCCCATATAGCCAATAGGATGATGGACACCTGATCATCCAATAACCCCAAGGTGAGTCTGTGAATGGTATTCTTTGCCAAATCCTCCGCTGGACTGAGATGTGGCACAAATTTTAAGGCTCCAAACCATAAGTACACAAATCCTATGGCAATGACCATCCATCTATTCTTGGTTTTTAGTTTGGTTGTGCTCATATAAAGAATTTATATTTTCATGTTGATTCCAAAAATGACTTGGCGAAACCCACCTGCAAAGACTCCGGAAGTGGCCCTATTCAGTCTGGATGCCCGGTACACATCGTCCGTGATGTTTTTGCCATTGATAAAAACAGTTGCATCTACTTTGTCTCCAATGTTAAAATCATAATTCACGAAGGCATCCACCGTGGTATACGATGGTAATTCCCCAATGGCACCATCCGCCGACTCATTCACAAAATTGTGGAACTCGGTGTACTGTTTGCCCACATGATGTACATTGAACCCACTGGAAAAGCCCCTCCAATCATAATTCAATCCCAAACTCATGTTTATTTTAGGAGTGTAGGGTGCTTCGGCATCGGATAATCCATCATCACCAAAGGTGATTACGCTTTTGGAAATATTGGCAAAATCTGATGCATCAATCGTGGCATCGGTCAAAAGGGTCTCACCTCCGCCTTCATCCACGTAGATTTCAAAGGCACTGCGGTTAGCATTCACCTTGTTGATGTATTCGTTCTGAGTGGCCCCACTATGGATAACTTGGGAAAAAAGGTCTTTATCTTCCAATCGTCCTTCTTTCACCTTGGATTGCATATAGGTAACATTTGCCAAAAAGTGTAGTTGGTGACCATTTTTGTTGACCAGTTCCGCATTGATGGCCATTTCAACTCCTTGCACATTTATCTTGCCCAACTCATTGAAAACCTCGTTGCGGCCACCAGCATAAAAGTTTTTGCTAGCATTGTGAAAATAAGTCAACTGGCCTTGGACACAATTGTTGAAAATACTTCCTCTCCAGCCTACTTCCTTGTTCCAACTCAGCTCAGGGTCAATATTGATGCTCTGCCCTGCAAGTGGATTGGTGACCACACCATCCTGTTCCACTAAAAAGCCAAACACCTTGGAAGGTGCAATCATCCCTTCATACATACTTCCGAAGAATTCACTATTGTCATGTTGGTAGCTTAAGGTCAATCCTGGTAAAAATTGGTTGTACGCATTGGGTTCCTTTCCTTCTGAAGTGCCCTGTAAATCTGGATCTTGGGCCAAGGCCAATAAATCCTGACGATACATGTCCACATGTTCAAACCTTAGAATAGGAATAACTGATAAGTTTCTAAAATGAAACTCATTCCGGACATAGCCGTTGGCAGACCATAGTCGATACCAAAGGTCTTTTGTGGTCCTGCCATTCCTGGCCCAACGGGAACTATCGGCTTCCAAAAACACGTCCTTGAAGGTCTCCCGATGTAAATTGACACTGGCCTCCAGCTCGCTTGGCGCATTGAAAGCTTCCCACTTGGCCTTAATGGTTTCCTTGATGCCAGAAACCCTGTAGATCCATCTACTGTCCGTAGTACTTTCACGTCCATTCCGGACACGACCCACAATCACATAGTCTTCATTCCCAAAAGATTTTCCCGCCAAATAACCATATCGGTCCGAAAAGATGTCATCCCCAACATAATCCTGTACTTCCGATGCCCTTACTTTGGCCGTGACCTGTCGCCACCAATCCCTTTCAAAATCAGAGGCATATACTTTTGAGGTGACACTCAGGTCTTCATTGGGCAACCATTTGTGGATAATGTCCACCCCATACCTTCTCATAGTAAACTGGTCCGCATCCAATGGGTTCTGGGTATAGTCCGTTTCAAAGGTGAACGGTGTTTGGGAACTCAAGGAAGCTTGGTTGTCCTCAAATTGTCCACTTACTTTAAAATACAGGGATTGGTCTTCGGAAAGTTGGGCGAAAATTTTGGCATTCAAGTTCAGAATCTCCACGGATGAATTATCGGTAAACCCATCAAACTTTTTATAAACACCTTCCACCAAACCACCAATTTGGTTCCAGGTACCACCATACGAAAAGAGTCCTGAAGTATAGTTTCGCTGTCCTCCGGTCAATTTTAAGCGCAAGGTCGGTTTCTGGGGTGGCAGTGCGGTGATATAATTGACCGCTCCGTACATATTGTTGGGGCCATATTTCAACAGATCTGCTCCCTTGTACACCTCAACGGAGGTAATGCGATCGCTCACCGGGTTGTAATACGCTCCCGGGGCTATATAAGGTGCCGGTGCCGATGGGGTGCCATCTTCCATGAGCAACACCTTTTTGGAACGTCTTCCCCAAGATCCCCTAATGCTGATATTGGGTCGGTTTGACAGTCCCATATCCCCAACAATGTTCACCCCGGGAATGGTGCGCAATACCTCTTCGGTGCTCAACGGGTTTATATTTTGAAGGGTTACTGGATTAATGCGAAAATTGCTCCCTACAAAGTCCGTTTTAAAATTTTTGGGGGATGCACTTACAATGACCTCATCCAAGGTGGTATTGGACCTTGTGAGTTCAATAGTTCCCAAATTGGGACTCGAGGGCAAGAAAGAAACCTTCAAATCCTCATACCCCAAATATTTGATTACAATTACACTGTCATCTTGCCCGACAGGTAGCTGAAACCCACCAAAGTCATTGGTCAACGTTCCTTTACCACTGGGTACAGCTACAATCTGGGCTCCCAAAAGAGGTTGCCCATCGGTAGCATCCACAACTTTACCTATCAACTTGGTTTGGGAATACGATACAAAGGAGAAGAAGATGGTTAGGAAGATTGCATGCAGAATGCAATTCCGTCTTTTTTTTGTCATGATTTTACTTGGCTGTTTGGTTGATATATTTTTAGGCAAGGACCTTCTTGTTTCTTTTGATTGTCCAACCTGATGACCAAAATAGAATTATGGAATATGCAGTAAAACTAACGGGAGGGTAAAAAAGATTAAGGAAGGGTTAATCGCACTAAACAACCATTAACCATTATTGAAGAAAAGGTAGGTTCAGCCAGTTTAAGCTTGTTTCCGATAGATGTTTGGTAGACTGATACCAAACCTAACGGCCAATAACCTTAATGTGATCACGATCAAAATAGCGGCTATGTATGCATAATTTTCCTTTAGGGATAGCGAAACCAACATAAAGTAACTCGCCCCACCCAAAATACAGGCCGTAGCATAGATTTCTTTCCTGAAGATCACAGGGATTTCATTACAAAGAATATCACGGATTACGCCTCCAAAGCATGCCGTCATCGTTCCCAGAAAAATACACATGATGGGCAGCAATTCGGCTTCCAAGCCCCTCTCTACCCCTACCATAGTATACAATCCAATGCCAATGGTATCGAACAGAAACAATGATTTGCGTAAATACTTGAGTTGGTTCACAAAAATGATGGCAACCACAACGGAAATAAAAATAATGGTCACATAAGTAAGGCCACGCATCCATGCCACGGGCGTATTCCCGATCAACAAATCTCGGAGCGTACCACCGCCAATGGCGGTCACAAACGCGATGATCAATACCCCGAACAAGTCCAGCCGCTTTTC
>JAGQZL010000020.1 GCA_020434915.1 Allomuricauda sp.
TGATTGGGATAGTGGTCATTGGAATTTTGGCCGCCACTGTATATTTCCTAAAACAGAACAGTACACCTGCTGAGCTCTACAAAACAGAAACCGCGGAGCGCAAGGATATTGTCAACAAAGTGATTGTTACAGGAAAGGTCATACCCGAAGACGAGATCAATATCAAGCCACAGATTTCCGGTATCATCGACAAGATCATGTTGGAAGAAGGCACCCGTGTTAAGGCTGGTGACCTAATTGCCGTGATCAAGGTGGTTCCCAACGAGCAGTCTCTAAACCAGGCTGCAGGTAGGGTGCGCAATGCCGAATTGGCTTTGAACAATGCCAAAATAGAATTTGACAGGAACAAAGCCCTGTTCGATAAAGGAGTAATCTCCAGTCAAGATTTCAACAACCTGAAATTGACATACGATCAGGCCGGTCAAGAGCTGAAGAATGCCCAAGCCGATTATCAGATTATCCGTAAGGGGTCTGCCGGGGGCTCAGCAAGTGCCAATACCAACATTCGCGCAACCGTTTCCGGGACCATTTTGGAAATACCTGTGAAGGAAGGGGACCAGGTAATCCAGAGTAACAACTTTAACGATGGTACCACCATTGCCACCATTGCAGATATGAACAAGATGATCTTTGAAGGTGAAGTGGACGAGGCCGAAGTGGGCAAACTACATGTAGGAATGCCATTGGAAATTAGTATGGGAGCCTTGGAAGAGCAAAAATTTGAAGCCAAACTGAAGTTCATCGCACCAAAAGGTGTTGAGGAAGAAGGGGCGGTCCAATTTAAGATTGAAGGAGATATGCACATTCCCGATACCATTTCGTATGTGAGAGCTGGCTACAGTGCCAACGCCAGCATTGTTTTGGAGGAGAAGAAGGATATACTGGCCATCAAGGAAGCTTTGCTTCAATTTGACAAGGAAACCGAAAAACCCTATGTGGAAGTTGAGGTAGGCGAAAACAAATTTGAAAGAAAGGATTTGGAGTTGGGTATAAGTGATGGTATTGATGTGGAAGTGGTTTCCGGAATAGATGAAGAATCCAAGATAAAAGTGTGGAACAAGCTGGAAAGAAAATCTGACGAAGATTAATAATGCCTAACCAACATTTAAAGAACCAAAAATCAAAAAACGAATGAAAAATAGCATAACGATCTTACTACTGTTGTTCGCCGTTACCGTATCCACCGCGCAAATGCGCAAATGGACACTACAGGAATGTGTGGAGTATGCAGTGGAGCACAATTTGACCATAGAACAGTTTGAACTGGATTTGGAAAATGCCAAAATAGATAAGTCAGATGCTGAAGGAGCATTTATCCCAAGTTTAAGCGCAAATGCCACGGTATCTGAGCGATCGGGACTTGTGGTGGATCCAAATAGTAACAGTAATGTTGCGGGAAAAATTTTCTCATTCTCTCCAGGGATATCTTCAAATATAACCTTGTTTGATGGAATGAGGAATGTTCACCGATTGAATCGAGCCAAATTAAACGCAATTTCCAATCAATATCGTTTGGACAATCTAAAGGATGATATTAAGTTGAATGTGGCCAATGCTTATTTGCAGGTGCTTTCAAGCAAGGAACAGCTCAAGACCTTCAAGGCCCAATATGCGGTTACGGAGCAGGATTTGAAAAAAACAAGGGAGCTGGTAGAGTCAGGCGTATTGCCCAGAGGCGATCTTTTGGAAATCGAGGCTACGGCAGCCAATCAGGAACAACAGATCGTGAACGGGGAAGGGAATGTATTGATAGCACGTGTGGGCCTTGCCCAATTGTTGCAGATTACGGATTATGAGAACTTCGACATTGCAGAGGAAGAATTTGCCATTCCACCATCCGATATTTTGAAGAATTCCGCCAAAGTCATTTTTGACAAGGCATTGATCTTCAGAAACGATATCAAACTGTCTGAATCCAATGTGGAATTGGCCAAGAAAGATGTTCAAATCGCTAAAGGAGCATATTCTCCGACGATTGGAGCATTTTTTGACTATAACACTTTTTATAGTAATCAATACCAACTTCTTTTGGACCCAGTTAGCAACCTTCCATTTTTGTTTCGGTCAGATTTTAAGGATCAGTTGTGGCAAAATGATGGGATTTCTTATGGGTTTCAGTTAAACGTGCCGATATTCAACGGTTGGAGTACACGAAACAATGTAAAGCGTTCCAAAATTACTTTGGAAAAAGCAAAGCTGCAGTTTGAGCAGGACAAGTTGGACTTGGAAAACACCATTCAACAGGCATACGTGGACGTGAGTACCTTCGAAAAGGCTTATGAAGCAGCATTGAAGACGTTGGAAGCCCGTACGTTGGCCTATGATTATGCCAAGGAGCGCTATGATAATGGCTTGATGAACGCCTTTGATTTTGGTCAGGCCCAAGCTAGGGTAGACAATGCCAAGGCAGATGTGATCCGTACCAAGTACGACTATATCTTCCGATTGAAGATATTGGAGTTCTATTTTGGCTTGCCTATTGCATTGAACTAGTAGTATCTTTGTGGCCCTATGGCCATACTACTGAATTTAGAAACAGCAACCACCAATTGCTCCGTGAGCGTCTCAAAAGACGATGAGGTTATCGTTCTTAAGGAGAACAACGCAATCAATTATTCGCACTCGGAACAACTACATATATTTATCAAAGAAGCCTTGCAAGAGGCTTCTTTGTCATTTTCAGACTTGAATGCCGTAGCTATCAGCAAAGGGCCTGGCTCATATACCGGATTGCGCATCGGTGTATCGGCGGCAAAAGGGTTGTGTTTCTCTTTGGATATTCCCTTGATATCCATCCCCACCCTACAAAGTATAGCATGTCAATTCCATCCCAAAGAAGGGGAGTTGGTGATTCCTGTTTTGGATGCCAGACGCATGGAAGTGTATTCCTGTGTCTATGATTCCAGATATACGGAGGTACGGGAGACCCGTGCCGAAATTATTGATGAAAACTCATTTATGGAATACGTTTCCGATCAAAAAGTGTACCTAGTTGGAAGCGGTGCCCAAAAAATTAAGGAAGTCTTGAAACATCCCAATTTTGAGTTTCATGAGTCTGTTGTTCCTTCGGCCAAGGAAATGGCTCCCTTAGCTTTCAAAAAATATGAGGCAAGGCAGTTTGAGGATGTCGCCTATTTCGAGCCTTATTACCTGAAGGATTTTGTAATCCAATCCAAAAAGAAACCCTAACCTTTCAAGGCTTGGTGCATCACCCGTTGCGGGAATGGAATCTCGATTCCAGCTGCATCAAAACGTAATTTGGTCTGCTCGATCACATAAAAATGCGCTGGCCAAAATACATCGTTGTTGGCCCAAAACCTAAGACTAAGATCAACAGAACTATCTCCCAAGGCACCGACATATACTTCCGGGGCGGGTTCCGTGTTGATGTTGGGATTGTCCGCACAAATTTGAAGCAGAATCTCCTTGGCTTCCTTAATGTTGGAGCCGTAGCCAATACCTACATCAATCTTATCCCTACGGGTAGTTTCCATGTTGTAGTTGACAATGTTGCCGTTGGAAAGCTGTCCATTGGGCAGAATGGCAATTTGATTCCCGAACGTACTCAATTTGGTATTGAAAATGGAAATTTCCTTGACGGTACCATCTATGCCTTGGGCAGAGATAAAATCACCGACTTTAAATGGTTTGAAAATGAGGATGAGCACTCCACCTGCAAAATTGGCCAAAGACCCTTGCAGGGCCAGACCAATGGCAAGACCTGCTGCACCAATGATGGCCACCAAAGAAGAAGTTTTGACTCCTAACTGGGTCACTACCAAAACAAATAGCAACGCTTTCAGGGTAATACTGATAAAGCTTTGTAAAAACGATTCCAAAGTTTCATCGTAATCCTTTTTGGCAAAGAAACGACGCACCATCTTATTGATAAGCTTGATAATCCAAAAGCCAACAAAGAAAATAATGATGGCCGTAATCAGATTGGGCAAAAAGCCGATACCCCAATCAATGGCTTCCTCTGCATAGTGTTGGTAGTCTTCCAATGTACTCATATAATTTTCTGTTTTGTGGATAACCTAAAGAATATTCGGGTAAAATAAAAGAAATGGATTCTAAACAAATGTTAAAGGTGTCGGTCTGCTCCGACCAGTTTCAATGCTTCCTTGGTGGTTTGCACCGGAAGTTTGCATGCACCTTCTTGGCAAACATAGATCAATGTCTTTTCTGGTACAAATCTATTTTGAAGCAACCCAATGTCTCCTCCTTTATCACTTCCAACCAGCATCGCATTTGGAGTGTAGACACTGCCGATTTCTTTGCCTATTTTTTTAAAATCATTTCCAACAATGGCAACTTCATAAAAATCTTGTTGATGGAATAGCACCAAATGCAACCAATTGGAAAACCCTTGGGCCCTTCGCTCAAAATCTTTTTGGACATTTTTTAGCATTTGTTTGGCGATGTCCCCATAACCCACTCCCGGAAACAACTTGTCCATCTTGAATAGAACATGTGCCATAATGGAGTTGGAGGAGGAAATCACATTGTCTTCCTTTTCGATACTTCTGCGGATAAGCGATCGATCTTCATCCGAAGTGTAAAAGAACATGCCGGAAGAAGTATCAAAAAAATGTTGCTGAACATAATCCAATAGG
The DNA here is from genome assembly GCA_020434915.1 of Allomuricauda sp. Classification (GTDB taxonomy): domain Bacteria; phylum Bacteroidota; class Bacteroidia; order Flavobacteriales; family Flavobacteriaceae; genus Flagellimonas. The sequence goes on from JAGQZL010000020.1 coordinate 4,617, forward strand.
CTTTTGGACAAATGGAGCCACTGTTCGTCAAAAGTGACTTCATAGAGGGAGAGATAAGCTTCCATGACCGTGGCGTAATCTTCCAAAAAGCCATTGATGGTACTTTTGCCCTCCTTATGGTTCCGATACAACGAATGATCTTCCTTTACCATTTCACGTTGGATGAACCGAGCATTTGCCAAGGCCAAAGTTAAATAATCCTCATTTCCCAAGTATCGATAGGCATCTGCCAACCCTTTGAGCATAAGTCCGTTCCATGAGGTAAGGATTTTGTCATCCAATCTGGGTTTGGGTCGTTTGCTCCTCTCTTTTTTCAAGAGGGAGAGGGCGGCTTTCATCTTGGTTTGTAGTTCTGATTCGGAAAGGTTGAAATTTTCAGCAATTTCCTGATCGGACTTGTCCTTGATGAACACGTAATTTTCATCTTCCCAATACCCATAGGAATTGATGTTGAAATATGCTTGAAAAGGTTCAAAATCTGCTCCCAACAGTGTAATAAGTTCCTCTTTTGTCCAAACATAGAAAGCCCCTTCTTTCAGCTCGCCGAGTTCGTCCAGACTATCCGCATCCAAGGAGGAATAAAAGCCACCATTTTCATCCATCAATTCTTCTTTTACAAAGGCAATGGTTCCTTCAACCACTTCCTTGTACAATTCATTTTTGGTAGTGGCATAAGCCTTAGCATATAAACTTACCAGCTGCCCATTGTCGTACAGCATTTTCTCAAAATGGGGCACATGCCATTTGGTATCCACGGCATAGCGGGAAAACCCGCCTCCCACATGGTCATACACGCCTCCATAGGCCATTCGGGTAAGGGTGGTGTCCACAAATTCCATGATATCGGTACGGTTGGTGGTCGTGGCATAGTGGAGGAGAAAGTCCCAATTATTGGGCATCATGAACTTTGGTGCACGTTTGTGTCCGCCCAAAAAGGCATCAAAATAGTTGGACCAATTATGAACGGCACCATCCAATTGATCTAGATTAAAAAGGTCTTTGTCTCCTTCATTTTCCACCAAATTGATGGCATGCAGACCATTGTACAGGTCATCTGCGTATTGGGTAACACGGGGTTTGTCCTTTTTGTAGAGTTCCGCCAATTGTTGAAGCGACTTGATCCAATTTTCCTTGGGTACATAGGTGGCGCCCCAAAAAGGTCGTCCGTCTGGTAGGGCCACAATATTAAGGGGCCAGCCCCCGTTTCCGGAGATCATCTGGATGGCATCCATGTAAATTTGGTCCACATCGGGCCGTTCTTCCCGATCGATCTTGATGTTGATGAAATGCTCGTTCATCACTTTGGCCACGGCTTCATCCTCAAAACATTCTTTTTCCATTACGTGGCACCAATGGCAGGCAGCATAACCAATACTGATAAGTAATAATTTGTCTTCCTTTTTCGCCCGTTCCAGCACTTCGGGATGCCATCCTTCCCATTGCACGGGGTTGTGGGCGTGCTGCAACAAATACGGACTTGTTTCATGGATCAGGGCATTGGTATGTTTGTGGGTCACTTTGTTGGATTTTTGGTTACAGCCTGGAATAGCCATCAAAATTAGGATGAAGAATGAAAACTTTTTGAGCATTTCTTCAAATTTGGGTATAAAAAAAGCGTCCCAAAGGGACGCATTCTTTATTTGGTTGTAAAATTACTTCACTTCGAAGGTGATTTTTACGTTCACCCGATAATCATCAATCTTTCCATCTTTTACGGTGGCGCTTTGCTCGTTGATGTAGATGGATCGAATGTTCTTCACTGATTTGGAGGCTTGTTCCAATGCACTTTTAGCTGCGTCTTCCCAGCTCTTATCAGAATTTGCCAATACTTCAATAACTTTTAAAACTGCCATGGTCAATGTTTTTTAATTTCCCTTCAATTTAGCAAATTTTGACCGGAAACAGGCAGGAATTCCTCTTAAAATTACCCGTTCAGGGCAACCACTTCACGGATTTTGTCACCCATCATGTTCTTGAGCATGGTCTCTATCCCATTTTTTAGGGTAAAGGTGGAGGAAGGGCATCCGCTACAGGCTCCTTGGAGGATAACACTGACCGTTCCACTTTCCGCTTCGTAGGATTGGAACTGGATGTTTCCACCATCACTGGCCACTGCTGGTTTCACATATTCCTCCAAAATATCGATGATTTGCTGGGAAGTGTCATCATAGTTGGTTTGGGAAGCAACCTGTTGTTTTGCCTCACTTGTTTTTTGAATGGCTTCAGCTGAAATGGTTTCCTTGCCGTCTGCCAGAAAATCCCTGATGAACTCACGCAATTGCATGGTGATTTCTTCCCAGTCGGCCACCTCGTACTTGGTCACGGAAACATAGTTTTCGTCCATGAAAACTTCTTTTACAAAGGGAAGGTGGAAAAGTGCCGTTGCCAAAGGAGAATTTTTGGCTTCGTCTATATTTTTGAATTCAAATGTGGCGGGAACAATTCGCTTGTTGCACACAAATTTCATCACAGCAGGGTTAGGGGTGACCTCTGCATATACGGTGATGGGTTGTTTTTTCTCGGATTCCTCCTCGTGGACCACAGGTTCGCCTGCATTTAGGTATTCCACCAATTGCTGGGCAACCTCGTCCTTTACATCGTCCCATTCCACAATGTCAAAACGTTCCAAAGCCACAAAATTACTGGCAATGTATACGGTCTTCACAAAAGGAAGGTAAAACAGTTGTTGGGCCAAAGGCGAATTTTTGGCCTCATCTATATTTTTATATTCATAGTTGCCCTTTACCAAAAAATGATTGGCTTCCAGTTTGATGATCTTGGGATTGTTGGTGGCAACAACGGTAATGTTATATTCTTTCATGGGTCATATTTGATGCAAAAATACCAATAGTTGGAATGAGCAACAAAATATTATAATAATGTACTTTGCAAACCGTTATCTAATTGTTTGAATATATTTAAATCGCCACCATTAGCCCTAATCGTCACATGAGACGCACTACAACCTCAATCATCATTGCCCTGCTTTTTGGGATGTTTGCCAAGGCACAGGAAGGAATCCCCGTGTATTTTGATTACTTGGCAGACAATTACTATTTGGTATACCCATCCATGGCAGGGATTGCCGAGGGTACCAAAATTCGTCTTACGGCCAGAAAACAGTGGTTCAATGTGGATGAGGCACCTAGCTTACAGACGTTGAATATCAATTCTAGGGTTGGGGAGCGAAGTGGTGTTGGAGGTATTCTGTTCAACGATTCCAACGGATACCACTCCCAGACCGGGTTTAAGGCCACTTATGCACACCATTTACCATTGGGGGGTGATTTTAGGACGTTAAACCAATTATCCTTTGGTTTGAGTGCAGGGGTGATCTTGAGTAGTTTGGACGAGACCGAATTCCGTTCCGTGATTCCCGATCCCATTGTGACCGGGGTAAAAAATACCACCAGTTATTTCAATGTGGATTTGGGTGCATCGTACAACTTATTCGAGTTTTATGCCCATGCTGCCATTTTGAACGTTTTGGGAAGTGGGCGAGATCTGTACAGTGCCGCAGAATTTGACAACCTCAGGCGTTATTTGTTTTCGGTTGGGTATGTGTTTGGAAAAAATACGCGAATAGAGCCCTCGATTTTGTTTCAGATGACCGATTTTACCAAAGAAAAAACCGTGGATTTGAATGCCAAGGTCTACAAGGACATTGGTGAGGCCACTACCATATGGGGCGGATTATCCTATCGCCGGAGTTTCGATGGTGCCCAGTTTCAGTCCAACGGTAACTTTGGGGAACAACGGTTGCAGTTGTTTACACCGATCATTGGGGTGAACGTGAACCGTTTTTTGTTTTCCTATAACTACTCGTATCAATCTGGGGATATCCGATTTGATAATGGTGGATTCCACCAAATTACTTTAGGTTACGACTTTGGTCAAAGCGATACTGGAAAACGGTACGACTGCTATTGCCCAGCGGCCAATAATTAAAAAAGGCCCACCGTTTTGGGTGGACCCTTTCCATTAAGTAGTTCAACAATTCTCTAATCCCACTTAAAGTTTTTCTTGGAGGCTTGGCTTTTTATGGCCGATAACATGGCATTTTCCAATTCCCCTTTTTCCTCTTTCTGGTTTTCGGCGATGTAAGCCTCTCGTTTGGCATTCAATTCCTGAATCTCTTTCTGGATTTTTTCCCGCTCCGCTTTTTTATCCGCCACATAAGCTTTGATTTCACCTTTGGATTTTCCTTGAAGCTCTTTTGGAAGATCCTTATCCTCCAGTTTTGAAATCATGGCTTCGTCATCTTCCACGGCGTCCACCAAATCCCATTGTGAGTTTTTGTACAATCTGGAGCTCTTGCTCACAGCACGTTTTACCACAACCACTTCTTCCAATTCGGCAGCATTGGCATCCTGCATGCTTTGCAATGCCTTTTTCTCAAATCCAATGGCGCCATAGGAGATATAGGTGTTGTTCAATTTGGAATTGAGGCGAATGATCACATCGTCATAAGGTGTGGCAATATGAACCACCTGTCTGTTGTGGTCAATGGCCATGTATTCACCGCCGGTCAAGATGGCCCCATTTTTCCACTTGGTAGAAATGCCTTGTTCGTAGTTGCCACAGAAAATGGTGTTCACGATGACATCTTTTTCCTTGGCATTGAATGCCGCATCCTTATAATCAAGTTTGCCTTGGGTGAAGGGTTCATTCCCTGCAATAAAGATCATTTTAAGGTCATCGGCATTTTTGCCCCAATCCAGTTGTTTTAAGGAAGTGTGGATGACCTCCCCACAATATTCCTCCCCTCCGTTGGTGGTCAAGGAAAACAGCTTTTCAGAAATTTCATCCAGATCGTCACTAAAACCCAGAACCTGTCTAATGTAACCTTCTCGGGAAGAAAGGTTGTCGTTGCCATATTCGTATAGGGCAATCTGCAATGCAGGTCGGGTACTGTTACCACATTTTGCATGGGTAAACTCGTTTACAATGTCCCAAAGTTGGGCCTTGGCCTGATTGATCAACCCATCCATACTGTTGCTGGTGTCCAAAAGCAGGGCAATCTTGACGTATTGCTTCGCTGGCTTGTCCAAGTTGGATTGGGCAATCAATATCGTATTCTCTTTTTCTTGGGCTTTTAGGTTACAACCGTAGCTGGAACCGGTAGCCAAAAGGACAAATGCGGCTCCTATAAAATTTTTCACATGTTTCATGATGCATTGTTTTTAAATGATGCCCTAAAAGTAGAAGCAACTTTTTTCAATAAAAATCAGGAATGAGGGAGTGTCGTTTCCCAATGAGTAACCTGTCCAATTCAATTTGTGAAGTGATCTAATTGGCATGTCATTGACCGATTTTCAGTGAAATACCATTTTTTAATACGCTTGGGATGAACTAAGTTTACCTAAGATATGATCAAAAAAGCGTACATATTGCTTATGCTCTTGATGCTCTCGGTACCCGCGTTGTCACAAGTGGGCAACTCTACAGTGGGTTTTGAGTTGAAGGGAACCGTAAAAGGCAAGGAGAACCATGCACCAATATCCGGGGTGCAGGTATCCACCGATAAGGGTGCGTACACGACTACCAATAGTCTGGGGGAATTTAAAATTAGGGCGGAAGTAGGTGATTTGCTCATTTTTGAAAGCCCGGAATTTGAAACCGTCCGCCATCGTATCAAATCTGATGAGGATATTGCCGTTTTAGTAGAGGATTATAGTGGTTCGAGTACGTCCAAAGCAAGTAAAAGAGAAGCGGCAAATAGTAGGAGTGCGCTATTGGATCATCAACGATTTTTGGATTCGGCCAACCGCTATAAAAAGACCAATCTTGAAAAAAGCATTGATTTTATTGCTCGTTCCATGGAGCTATTGGGTACCTCTGGAAATAAACAAGAGCTTTCCAAATCATTGAGCATGTTGGGCGAGATTTATATGTATCACTCGCAATATGACCTAGCCATCACCAACTTCAAGGATGCCATTGCAGCCTGGCCTGCCAATTCCACAAAACTGCTGTTGGGCAAGACCTATTTGTTGAGCGGTGATTTTGAAAATGCGGAAAAGACGCTCTCGCCCTTGGTGGAAATGAAAAATATGGTGCCTTATCAACGTGTGGAACTGTTTGAAGGATTGGGGGACGTTTATAAAGGAAGGTCCAACCTCAAGAAGGCGCTGGAATATTACCAACAAGGCCTTACCATTGCCGAGAAAAACCAGATTTCACCCAAAGTGATTGATCTCAATTCCAAAATGGCAGATGCCTTTGCCAGCGATGACCGTATTGTGGAGGCGGAGGGATTTTATCAGAATTCCTTGAGCCTTTCCCGTCAGGTGGCACCGGAACGATTGATCAAGGAAAGTGAAAAGGTGGCCGACTTTTACAACCAAAAAAGTAGGTACGCTGACGAGATACAACTCCGTAAACAGAACCTGACCGAGCTCAAACAATTGCCTAAACCGAGTGTTCCTTCGGAAAATAAGGGTACATCTAGGGCCGATACCATTACTTCCCAGCGCATCAACTACAAGATAGCCAATGCATATATTGCCCAGGACAAGTTGGATGAAGCCATACCCTACCTGGAGAAAAGTATTGTAGAAGCTGATAAAGATGATGATCTCGTGGTGCAAAAAGATGCCACTAGAAAATTATCCGAGGTTTATAAATACAAGGGAGATTTTACCAAGGCTCTGGAATCATATCAGGATTATGTGGCCGTTGTGGATAGTCTCTATGTTAGGAAAGAGCAGGAAATTTCTAGGGCAGCACGTTTCAATAGGGAGATTGCCAATACCCAAAACAGGATTTCAAGCTTAGAGCAGGAACGGGAACTGTCGCAGAGCAAATATAATTTGGCGGTCACCGAGCAGCAATTGTTCGAAGAAACCAGCAAGCGACAAAAATGGATCATTTATTCCCTCATCTTTGGGATTGCCATGATGTCCCTCACCGCATTTTTGTACTATCGAAGCAACAAACAACAAAAACTGGCGAACAACCTATTGGCCTTGAAATCCCTTAGGACACAGATGAACCCACATTTCATTTTCAACGCCCTGAATTCGGTAAACACCTATATTGCCAAGAGTGATGAACGGAGTGCCAATCGGTTCTTGAGCGAATTCTCGGTGCTCATGCGAAGTGTACTGGAAAATTCGGAGGAAGATTTTATCCCGTTGACCAAAGAATTGGAGCTGCTGGAACTTTATGTGAAACTGGAACATTCCCGTTTTGCCGACAAATTTGATTATGAGATACAAGTGCATGACAAGGTGGATGTTGAAGCCTTCCAAATTCCACCCATGCTGCTTCAACCCTATATAGAAAATGCCATTTGGCATGGATTGCGATACAAGGAAGAAAAAGGTTTTTTAAAGATTGGAGTGCGCCAAGTGACTCAGGATATGCTTGAGATTACCATTGAGGACAATGGGATTGGGCGAAAAAAATCGGCCGAGTTGAAGACCAGTAACCAGAAACGTCAAAAATCCAAAGGAATGGGCAATATCAAAAAACGTATCCAAATTTTGAACGACATGTACAAAAACCGGGTAGATGTATCCATTTCAGATTTGAATACGGACCAAACGGGCACCAGGGTATCCCTAAAACTCAAAAAACAATGATGGAACTAAAGGCAATCATAGTAGAGGACGAGGCGAACAGCCGGGAAATCCTTCAGAATTATTTGGCCAAATATTGTGATGGGGTAGAAGTGTTGGGAGAAGCAGCCAATATTGAGGAAGGGCTGAAGTTAATTCAAGAACACCAACCAGACCTGGTTTTTTTGGACGTGGAAATGCCCTTTGGAAATGCTTTTGATCTATTGGATAAAATTCCCAACCGCACTTTTGAGACCATTTTTGTGACAGCATACAACCAATATGCCATGGATGCCCTAAACAATCATGCCGCATATTATTTAATGAAACCCATCAACATAGATGAACTTATCAAGGCGGTGGACTATGTTCGCATGATCAAAGAAAAGGAAAATGCGCTTGAGGGCCAGGTATTGAAGGCGAAGCCCATTAAGGCAGAGGGGAAGATTACCCTACCACAGCAAGATGGTTTCCAGGTATTGGAGGTGGGCGACATCTATTTCTGCAAGGCGGATGACAACTATACCGAAATCTATTTGGAGCATAAAAAAATAGTGGTCAGCAAAACCTTGAAATATTTTGAGGATGCCCTACAGCCCTATCCCTTTGCCCGTATCCATAAATCCTACTTGGTAAACGTTTCCGAAGTGGTGAAATACAAAAAGGGAAAAGGAGGTAGTGTCATTCTTTCCAATGGAAAGGAACTTTCCGTTTCAGCCTCCAAAAAAGCCGAACTATTGTCGTATTTTCAATAAAAATCTATCTATGATCATCAAATCCGTTAGGGGAATGGCCCCCAAAATAGGGGAGGACTGTTTTATTGCTGAAAATGCCACCATTGTTGGGGAGGTCATCATGGGCGACCAATGCAGTGTTTGGTTCAATGCCGTGGTGCGGGGTGATGTCCATTTTATTAAAATGGGTAACAAGGTAAATGTGCAAGATGGGGCCGTGATCCACTGCACCTATGAAAAATCCCCCACCACCATAGGCAATAATGTATCCATTGGGCACAATGCCATTGTGCATGGGTGTACCATCAAGGACAACGTATTGGTGGGAATGGGGAGCATTATTATGGACGATTGTGTAGTGGAAAGCAACTCCATCATAGCGGCAGGGGCGGTCGTTACCAAAGGAACCCATGTGGAGGCCGGCAGCATTTATGCAGGAATGCCCGCCAAAAAGATAAAGGATATCAGCCCCGAGCTCAGTTCCGGGGAGATAGACCGAATTGCGAACAACTACGTAAAGTATTCCAGTTGGTTCAAAGAAGGGTAATCCAGTAATCCAACAATCCAAAATTCCATCAGATTATATTCCCTATTTTTGTGCCACTCAACAAAACATGACTAAGATGAACGCATATATTTTTCCAGGACAAGGAGCGCAATTTGTAGGTATGGGGCTGGACCTGTACGAGAACCATTCCGTTGCGCAGGAACTTTTTGAAAAGGCCAACGATATCTTGGGTTTTTCCATTACGGATATCATGTTCGAAGGAACTGCCGAAGATTTGAAACAGACCAAGGTGACCCAACCAGCTATCTTTTTGCACTCGGTGATCTTGAGCAAGGTATTGGGGGATAGTTTCAAACCGGATATGGTAGCAGGACACTCCTTGGGTGAATTTTCCGCCTTGGTGGCCAACGGAACCTTGAATTTTGAAGATGGATTGAAGTTGGTGTCCCAGCGTGCACTTGCCATGCAAAAGGCCTGTGAGATCAAACCCAGTACCATGGCTGCCGTCTTGGGTCTGGATGATGCCGTTGTGGAAAAGATTTGTGAGGAGACCGAAGGAATTGTAGTTCCGGCCAACTACAACTGCCCTGGTCAATTAGTAATTTCAGGAGAGGTGGATGCCGTGAATGTGGCCTGCGAAAAATTGAAGGAGGCCGGAGCGCGACGTGCCCTTTTGTTGCCGGTTGGAGGTGCATTTCATTCCCCGTTGATGGAACCTGCCCGGGAAGAGTTGGCGGCCGCTATAGAGTCAACCGTATTTAATACACCGGCCTGTCCCATTTACCAAAATGTGACCACTACGGCCGTTTCGGATGCCAACGAGATTAAAAAGAACTTGATCCTGCAATTGACAGCCCCGGTAAAATGGACGCAAAGTGTTCAACAAATGGTGAAGGATGGGGCTTCCGATTTTGTGGAAGTAGGTCCAGGCAAAGTATTGCAAGGTTTGGTGAAAAAAATCAGTCCAGAGGCGGAAACCAGTTCTGCCGTTGTTTCCTAATAACGGGAACAGTTTATCCGATTAAATTGAGATTTAAACTGATGGGTTGCGGGTATTCGTGGTCTTTTTCGTAATATTGGCTATCCCCAGAACAACCGACCACAACTAGGCAAACGAACGCAACTGAAACGGACTGAATAGACAATGCTATCCAATTTTGTAAAAACCTCCATAGTGCCTTTGGCCGCTCCCGGTCATGGTAAAATGCTATTCCTCCTTTTTGCGCTTTTTGGTCTGGGACTTGGGTTTGGTCAAACAGTATCCATAACGGCAAATGACGCAAGCGCCAGTGAAGCCGGTTTGGATCCCGGGCAGTTTACTGTTTCTGCATCAGGACTTTCCATTGGTCAGTCGATAACTGTAAATTTAGAATTCGGTTTGGCTACTACCGCTCAAAATTCGGTGGACTACGATGCTATTTCCTTGTCCGTATCGCTTAGCTTTTTGGGTAATCAAGAAACAATATCCATCAATCCAATTGATGATTTGGATTCTGAAGGGACGGAAACGGTCGTATTGAATATTCTTCAAAGTTCCGCGTACAGTATCAATAGCAACAATGCATCGGCTACCGTACTTATTTTGGATGATGAACCCTGTAATGCAGGAAATTCCGCACCGGTATTGGACGCGTCGGAACCTACAGTGTTCTGTGATACTGTGGCCATTGACTTGAATGATTACGTTACAAGTACCGCGGCGCCAGCAGGTACCTCCTTGGTATGGAGTGTGGACTCCAATCCTCTGGAAACTGCAGCACATTTGGTTAGCAGTTCCGTGGTGGAGCCTGGAATCTACTACGGATTCTTTTATGACGATGTCAACGGTTGTGCAAGCCCTATTTTGCCCGTCACCATTGTTCGAAATTTTACACCTGTTATTGAAAGTACCACGCCTGATTCCAATTGTGGGTCAGCTGTATTGACCTTGTCCGCAGTGGCCACTGTAGAGGATGATAGCAACATCACCTATGCATGGTTTGATGCAGTAACAGGAGGGAACCAAGTTGGCTCTGGTGATACCTATGTTACCCCTAATTTAGATGAAACCACTTCGTACTACGTTTCGGCCACGGCAAATGGTTGTGCTTCTGAACGAGTGGAGGTGGTTGCAACTATTAACAACACCCCTTTGGCCGGTGCACCCATTGATGGGATAACGGTTTGTAATGTATCCAGTAATGATGGGCCAAACACATTGGACTTGGATGATACGCTTATTGGTCAAGATCCGGGAGATTGGACGGTTCTGACGGACCCTTCTAACGGAACATTGGCAATAGGGACGGACAACATTGTGGATTTTACTGGATTACCAAGTGGGGATTATGTGTTCGAATATACTACCAATGGTGCCCAGGCACCCTGTGAGAATACCAGCACCCAAGTTACCATTACTGTGGAGGATTGTGTGTCCAATGAAGCAGTGGATTTGGCCTTGACAAAGGTGTTGTCCCAAGATCGACCTTATTTGGTTGGTGAAGAGATAACCTTTATGATCACCTTACAGAATGTTGATCAAAAAACAGTTGCCGATATTTTGGTGACCGATTTACTTGATATCACTTTTGAATATGTGAACCATACAGTTTCTTTGGGTACCTATGATCCAAATACCGGGGAGTGGTCCATTCCAGAAATGGGCGCTTCCGTGGCAGAGGCAACCCTTGAGATTGTCGTGACTGCCTTGGTGGATGGTCAATTACAGAACACGGTGACACTGGCTTCCAGTTTTCCTCTGGATCGGGACGAGTCCAATAATGTGGCCACGGTAACAGTGCAGTTGGAACGAAGCCAATGTAGATATCCCGGAACCATTTGTAACATCTTTTCACCTAATGGCGATGGAATCAATGAACGGTTGGTCTTAGTACGTCACGATTTGTTTCCTAACAATACTTTTGAAGTATTCGACCGCTATGGGAACAGTGTGTTCCAAATGGACGGGTACGATAGTTCATGGGATGGGACCGGAGAGAATGGGGATTTGCCCAAGGGCACTTATTTTTATGTGTTGGACCTAACGGGCAATGGTACGGATATACAAAAAGGCTGGATTCAAATTATTAGATAAAAAACATGCGGAACAAATTTGGGCTGTCCACATATAGAATCTTTTTTTTGGTGCTTTTGGCAACCACTCTGGTTGCGTATGGCCAAAAAGAGCCTCAGTATACCCAGTACATGTACAATATTGGAAGTTTTAACCCAGCGTATGTAGGTACTGTTGAAAGCCCAGAGATTATCGGGTTGTATAGGGCACAATGGATAGATGTCCCAGGAGCACCGACAACCATTCGCGGAGGGGTGAACATTCCTTTCAGCAATGAAAAAATGGGATTGGGCTTTAATGTGGTCAATGACGAGTTGGGGCCGTCCACGCAGACTTATTTTGATGTGGCCTATTCCTATCAAATACAACTATCCAGTGATACCAAATTATCCTTTGGGATCAATGCCGGGGGTTCATCCCTCAACGTGGATTATTCCAAGGGTACTTTTGAGTTGGGCTCAGACCCTTCTCTTTTGGGGGGCAATTACAGTAACTTTTACCCAACGGTGGGTGCGGGATTGTTCATGTACCACGAAGAGGATTGGTATTTGGGGGTTTCGGTTCCCAATTTTCTGACGAATACCCTTTACAATGATGAGGTGGCCACCATTGTGGAGGATAACATGCAGTTCAATGCCATTGGAGGGTACGTATTTCAATTAGGGGACAGGACCAAGTTTAAACCTGCATTTTTGGTAAACTACCTGCAAGGTTCCCCTGTTACCGTGAATCTATCTGCCAACTTTCAATTTTTGGATGCATTGACCGTTGGGGGGTCTTATCGGTTTGACAATGCTGTGAGTGGATTGGCAGGACTTCAGATTTCCAATGCCATCTTTGTGGGATATGCGTATGATTACAGCACCAATGGCCTTGGCGAATACAGTGGAGGTTCCCATGAAGCCATTGTGAAATTCTATATTGGAAGGGGAGGTTTTGGTTCTGGCAATAAATCCAAGAAAAAAACCAAGGATACGAACATTAAGGGCAAACAGATAGATTCTCCAAGATTTTTCTGATATGAGTATAGCAAGGAACATACGGTTTACGTTTTTGGTATCCCTTCTGGGAGTGGTACTTTGCATAGCCCAGGAAAAGAAATCCAAAGGGGATCAGTATTTTTTTCAATACGAGTACCAAAAGGCCATTGTG
>JAGQZL010000210.1 GCA_020434915.1 Allomuricauda sp.
TAAAGATAATGGGGGACAATGCGGTTAAAATACTGTTGAGGGTGGAGGGTAGTTCTTCTTCAGGAATGGTATTCGGGTTGTAAAATTCTTTAAGAGGTTTGCCCTCCACTTTTTTTATGGTACGGGCAAACAACGGGCCAGCCACAATAATGGCGGGAATGGCAATGAAAATACCATACATCAGGGTTTTTCCGATATCGGCATTGAACATGGCCGCAATAGCCGTGGGCGCTGGGTGGGGAGGGAGGTAGCCATGGGTAACGGATAAGGACGTGAGCATGGGCAGTCCAACATAGAGTAGGGGTAGCCCAGTTGAGTACGCAACAGTGAATACCAAGGGAATCAAAATCACAAACCCGACCGAATAAAACATGGGAATTCCAACGATAAATCCAGTGACCACCATGGCCCATTGCACGTGCTTCACCCCAAATTTGGCAACCAATTGCGTGGTTATCCGTTGGGCAGCTCCACTATCGGCAACCAATTTACCCAACATGGCACCAAGGCCTAATATGAGCACCAAAAAACCCAAGGTGTTCCCAATGCCCCTTTGAATTGATTTCACCAATGCATCCAACTCCATCCCTTGAAAAATTCCAACAAAAAGGCATACAATGATGAAGGATAGAAAGGCATTCAGTTTAAACTTGGCAATCAGTAAAAACAATAACAGAATGCCGAAAACGGCGATAATAAGTGGCATAGGTTGGTTGTGAGTTTGTAGCTATTTATGTGTCATTAGCTAAAATAAGGATTTAAACGTAATGACCTAGGTCGTTTTGTATTTCCAACAGAATTGGCTTGAAAGAATGGAAATAAAAAACCTTCCCCATTGCGGTAGGGAAGGTTCTTGTACTTAAAAATATCTCGAAAATTAGTTTGCCAATTCTTCTTGATTTCTGAATACCAGTTCATCATCAAACGAATCCAAAAGAACAATGCTATCAGAAGTTATCTTTCCGGCCAACAACTCTTTGGACAGGTTGTTGAGGACTTCTTTCTGAATCAAACGTTTAACAGGTCTTGCACCGTATTGGGGGTCATATCCTTTCTCGGCCAAGTAACTGATCGCCTCTGGAGTTGCATCCAACGTAATGTGCTGTTTGGCCAATAGTTTCTTCAGGCTGTTCAATTGAAGCCCCACAATATCCTTGATGTCCTTTTTGTTCAATGGCGCAAACATGATGATATCGTCAATTCGGTTCAGAAACTCGGGGCGGATGGTTTTGCGTAACAATCCCAAAACTTCTACCCGGGCTGCTTCCGAAGCGCTTTCCACATCCACCGCATTCTCAAACTTCTCCTGGATGATGTGGCTTCCCATGTTACTGGTCATAATGATGATGGAGTTTTTGAAATCGGCCACCCGCCCTTTGTTGTCCGTCAACCTTCCTTCATCCAACACCTGCAAAAGAATGTTGAAAGTATCCGGGTGCGCTTTTTCAATCTCATCCAGCAATATCACGGAATAGGGTTTTCGCCTGACCGCCTCTGTTAACTGACCACCTTCGTCATACCCCACATATCCGGGAGGAGCACCTACCAAGCGGCTCACGGAGTGGCGCTCTTGGTATTCGCTCATATCGATTCGGGTCATGGCATTTTCATCATCAAAAAGATAGGCGGCCAAGGTTTTTGCCAACTCGGTCTTTCCAACCCCAGTGGTACCCAAGAACAAGAAGGAACCAATGGGCTTTTTCTCATCCTGCAGACCAGCCCTGCTCCTTCTGATGGCATCGGACACGGCTGTAATGGCCTCGTCTTGACCAATAACCCGCTGATGGAGCACGTCTTCCAGTTTCAACAGTTTTTCTCGCTCGCTCTGCATCATCTTGGTCACTGGGATTCCGGTCCATTTGGCAACCACTTCGGCAATGTCCTCATAAGTAACTTCCTCTTTGATCAAGGTGCCTGCTGTTTGCTGTTCTGCAAGTTCATCTTCCAGTTTCTCCAATCTTTCCTGGGCCTCTTTGATCTTTCCGTAACGAAGCTCGGCCACTTTGCCATAATCGCCGTTACGCTCTGCCCGTTCTGCTTCCAATTTGTAGTTTTCAATATCCTCTTTGGTTTTTTGGATATTGTCCACCACACTTTTCTCACTTTCCCATTTGGCAAAGATTTCATGTCGGTCTTCCTTCAAATTGGCCAATTCCAAGTTCAAGGTTTTCAACTTGGCCTGGTCGTTTTCCCTTTTAATGGCCTCAATCTCGATTTCCAATTGCATGATCTTTCTGTCCAAAACATCCAGTTCTTCGGGTTTGGAGTTGATTTCCATTCGAAGTTTGGATGCGGCCTCGTCCATCAAGTCAATGGCCTTGTCTGGCAAAAATCGGTTGGTGATATAGCGTTGCGATAATTCCACGGCACCGATTACCGCCTCGTCTTTGATACGTACCTTATGGTGCGCTTCGTATTTTTCTTTGATACCCCTAAGGATGGAGATGGCACTTTCGGTATCGGGTTCATCCACCATTACCTTTTGAAACCTTCGCTCCAAGGCTTTATCTTTTTCAAAATACTTTTGATATTCATCCAATGTGGTGGCACCAATGGCCCTGAGTTCCCCTCTGGCCAAAGCGGGTTTAAGGATATTGGCGGCATCCATGGCCCCTTGACCACCTCCGGCACCTACCAAGGTGTGGATTTCATCAATGAAGAGCACAATATTCCCATCAGATGAGGTCACCTCTTTGATGACCGCTTTTAGTCGTTCTTCAAATTCCCCTTTGTATTTGGCACCGGCAATCAAGGCCCCCATGTCCAAGGAGTAAAGGATTTTGTCCTTCAAGTTTTCGGGTACGTCCCCTTGCACAATTCGGTGTGCCAAACCTTCAGCAATGGCGGTTTTACCAACACCAGGCTCACCTACGAGCATAGGGTTGTTCTTGGTCCGCCTCGACAAAATTTGCAATACCCTTCGAATTTCCTCGTCCCTTCCGATGACGGGGTCCAACTTGCCACTATCAGCCAGTTGATTTAGGTTTTTGGCATATTTATCCAAGGAATTATAAGTTTCTTCGGCACTTTGTGAAGTGACTTTGCCTCCCTTACGCAATTCTTGGATGGCAGCATTCAAATCTTTTTCGGTGACGCCTTGGTCCTTGAGGATTTGGGCAATCTTGCTCTTTGATTTAAAAATGGCCAATAACAGGTGTTCCACTGATACGTATTCATCCCCCATGTTTTTGGCAATGATGTTCGCTTCGTTCATGGTTTTGCCCGCTTCCCTGGAAAGCATGATTTCCCCGCCGGAAACTTTGGCAAAGCTCTGGAGTTCCTTGTCCAAAATTTGATTGAGAAGGTTGACGTTTACGTTCAGTTTCTTCAAAATGAAGGGAAGTACGTTTTCATCGACCTCTGCAATGGCTTTGAACAGGTGTTCGTTTTCAATTTGCTGATGGCCTAATTCCTGGGCCAATTGCTGGGCCCTTTGCAAGGCCTCCTGTGATTTTATGGTAAAATTATTAAAGTTCATAGTAGCTGTTTTTCTCTGTAATGTCAAGAACCCTACCATCAGCATTAGAATGTCAAAATGTCTTTAAAACTTAGAAAATACAGGACATTTCGTCAGTTGTAAGCTTTTTGAAGAACCCCGACTTAACCCTTAAATTTGCACTATGGGAATATTTGACAGGGTTTTTGGAAAGAAAGACCAAACAGAAAAGAAAAGTGAGCAGTTACCATGGATTCCTCTGGATTCCTTGGATCAATTGGACAAGATAGGAGAAGATTCGAAAGGACGCACGCAGGCCATTTTTAAACATTCCAGTACTTGTGGAATCAGCAGGGTGGTATTAAAGATGTTCAAGGATTCCTTTGATCCGAAATGGGATTGTGATTTTTACTTTTTGACCATTCAGACGCATCGGGACATTTCAAATGAAATTGAAGATAGATTCAGGGTGCGGCATGAGTCACCTCAGCTATTGATCATAAAAAATGGAGAGGTTACTTTCCATACTTCGCACGGAGGCATTGCGGATACCGATCTTTCAAAGCATTTATAAAAATCTTGGAATGAAAGTCAGTTCGAGCGCAGTCGAGAACTTAAGAGATCTTTACTGCGCTCGATGTGACCTTGTTCAACAAATGAGTTTAGTTGAACTGATATTTTGAGACAATGCCCTTGAGCCTAGCTTTAAGGTCCTCACCGGCGTCGTACACCATTTGCTCATTGGTAGGGAAGGGTACCTCCTTTGCATTTAGGAAAACCAAAAGGTCATCTTCCAAAGCTCTTTTATCTCCTTGGTAATTGGCAAACACATGTTCGAACACAAATTGACTGGATAGAGGGTAGGAGTTGATTTCCTGTCCGTTGTTCAAGTCCGTGAAGCGTACTTTGGCTCCAATCTGTGCACTTTTGGTTTGGGTAAACTGGAAGAACTTACAGGTAACGGTACGCATTTTGTCCACTTTGATCTTGTTGCCCAAACTGTCCTTTACCACATTTCCGTTATCGTCCAAAAGGTATTGCCATCCATCCTTGATCTGTTTTTCCTTAATGATCTGGGTTTCGTTCACACGTTCTGGGGATACGTTGATTTCCATGAAGTCCACGTTCATGGCATAATCGTATTTGATGTTCTTCAATGGGTTTGTATGGTATTGTAACCAGAAGTTATCAATGCCAAAGGCATTAAAGTCCAATAGTTCCTTTTCCAGGCGTTCTGGAATGATCTGCTCCGTTTCGTTGCCAATTTCCACACGTACATATTCAAGGCCTTTATTGTAAGCCTCATCCATTTTGGCTACGGTTTCCCTATATCCCGGATTGATTTCCTGCAAGTATTTCAAATCATCATATGCAGCCCTGAAGTCTGCCTTGTATTTGGCATTGGCCAATAGACCGCTGGCACTTTCGTACAAATGCTCGGACAAATCGTCCTTGGTATTCAGGATCTTGTTGTCATAGTTCACAAAATTGAACCTCGCATTCCTACCTTCATCATTGATGTATAGCGGCAACAATGGCTTGATGCGCTCTTGGATCTGTTTCAACTGCAAATATTTATTGTAGATGGTTTCCAAATTGGCAGGATTACCATCATTTTGCAAAAAGGAAATTTCCTGCTGTTCCCTATCCGTATTTTTGGCAAAGGCTTCTTCCAAAAGGGTAATGTATTCCTGATTTCCCTTTTTTGTCTTGTTATCGGCCAAATTTTTAATGGCCTTGTTCATGGCCGTCACATAGTTTCCTGTGTTCAAGGCCTCTTGTGTTTT
>JAGQZL010000211.1 GCA_020434915.1 Allomuricauda sp.
GAAGACAAACGCCAGATGTTGGAAAAAAAGGAGGCCATGAAATTGGAACCTCTTTTGCCTAAAAGGATATTGAACGGTGCTGGATACTACGCAGAATACCGTACGGACGATGCCAGATTGACCATGGAGAACTTAAAGACAAGCCTTCAATTTGGCACCAAGGCCCTTAATTATGCCAAGGTCACAGATTTTGTGTATGAGAATGAGCGGGTGGTAGGAGTCATATTCAAGGATGGGGTCTTTGGGCAGGAATATAGTATTCCCTCCAAATATGTGATCAATGCCGCTGGACCATGGGTGGACGAGCTTAGGAGTGTGAACCATTCCAAAAAGGGCAAACGCTTGCATTTGACGAAGGGCGTGCATTTGGTGTTTCCAAGGGAGAAATTACCCGTAAAACAATCGGTGTATTTTGATATACCGGACGGTAGGATGATGTTTGCCATTCCAAGAGGGAAGGTTACTTATATAGGCACAACAGATACCAATTACAACTCCGATAAGGACAACGTGACCACCGATATTGCCGATGCCATTTATTTGATCTCAGCTGTGAACCACATGTTCCCCGATATTCATTTGGAATTGGATGACATCATTTCGTCATGGGCCGGACTGCGGCCTTTGATCCATGAAGAGGGCAAATCAGCTTCGGAGCTTTCCCGAAAGGATGAAATTTTCACATCGGATACCGGATTGGTAAGCATTGCCGGGGGTAAGCTGACAGGCTATCGTAAAATGGCAGAACGGGTGGTGAACCGCATCGCCAAGGAAATGGAAGAGGACCATGGCTGGAAGCTGGAGCCTTGTACCACGGACAAGATTCCGCTTTGTGGAAGTGATTTCAAAAAATACAAGCACGTAAAAAAATATATTGCCACGGTATACGACCGGCTGCATGACAATGGTTTTTCAGAACATGATGCCTGGTATTTGGTGACCACCTATGGTAAACAAACTGAAACCATTTTGGAGTTGTATGCCCAAATCAGGGCAGAGGATTATTTGGAACGGATGATACGTGCTGAAGCCCAATTTGCCATTGCTCATGAAATGGCATTAAACCCGATGGATTTCTTTATCCGAAGAACAGGTAGGCTGTATTTTGATATTGAAAGCGTCCGAAATTATATGGGGCCTGTTTTGGAGGAATTCCAAACGGCATATGGGTACTCATCTGAAGAAATGGCCGCGTTCAGAGCTGAAATGGAAGGCAAATTGAAGGAACATTCCAATTTTTCGTTGGATAGGGATTAATCCAACTTCTCCGTCAACTTTTCAAACACCTTTTTGGGGTCCTTGTTTTTGTACAAAATCTGATACACCGCGTTGATGATTGGCGTCTTGGATTTTTTCTCCAATTTTTCCATCAGCAAATGGGCACTCTTGGTGGCATAATACCCTTCGGCCACCATGTTCATTTCCATCATGGCGCTCTTTACGGTATACCCCTTGCCGATCATGTTCCCGAACATTCGATTTCTACTAAAAATGGAATATCCGGTCACCAATAAATCGCCCAAATAGGCCGAAGCGTTGATATTGCGCTTCATTTTGTAGACCTTATCTATAAAACGTTTCATCTCGCGGATGGCATTGCTCATCAATACACTTTGGAAGTTATCGCCATACCCCAAGCCATGGGCAATACCAGCAGCAATGGCGTAAATGTTCTTCAGCATGGCAGCGTACTCGGTGCCTATAATGTCGTCCGAAATTTTGGTTCGGATGTATTCACTTTTTAAGTGTTTGGCAACCAATTTGGCCTTTTCGTCATCGGCGCAGGCAATGGTAAGGTAAGATAACCGCTCCAGGGCAACTTCCTCGGCGTGGCAGGGACCTGTAAGTACACCAATGTTCTCAAAAGGGATGTTGTATTTTTCATGAAAATGCTCCCCCACGATCAACCCACTTTCGGGTACAATCCCTTTTATGGCCGAAAAAATAATTTTATCCTCTAAAGATGCGGTGAGATTTTTAAGTTCACCTTCCAAAAAAGCGGAAGGGATGGCAAAAATCAACACATCCGAAGCTTCTACAATTTCGTTGATGTCATGGCTTAAATGGAGTTGACCCACCTCAAATTCCACTGAACTCAAATAATTGGGATTGTGGCCTTCTTTGATAATATGTCTGATGGCCGAATCACTTCTCATGTACCAACCCACCTGGTCCAAGTTCTCCGTCAACATTTTAACAATGGCCGTTCCCCAGCTTCCCCCTCCAAAAACACCAAAACGTAGTTTGTCTTCCATGCAGCTAAATTAGGCAGTAAAGCTAAAAAATAAAATCATCGCTTCATTATCAGTTGATAATCAAATAGTTAAAAATTTTGGCATGGTGATTGGTTTACATGAGGTGAACTTTAAAACCTCGATTATGAAAAATGGAAAACTACTCTTTGGAATTTTAATGATCGGCTTTTTGGCCAGTTCTTGTTACACTGAGGTTATCTTGGACGACGATTATGTAGAAGTAACACCCGTCAATACCGCCTTGGTTTTAGAATCCTATGATCTTTGGTACGTTGATATCAATGCGACCAAAGGAAACGGCGAGGTGCCTTTTTTGCAACGTGCCTTTACCATAACTTTTGATAGGGGTACGGTCTATGCCAACAATAATTTGGTAGGCATTGGTAAAACAGGCAACGGATTGGGGATTGATGTGGGGACCTATGGAACCTACAGCGGGGAAGTGGAAGTAAACCATGATGTAGATGGACTTTGGGTATTGGATGTTTACAAAGTAAATGGCAATACCTTGGAGCTTTATGATGCCCGATCCAATACGTCCTATTTCTTAAAGGGATATTATAGGAACACGTTCGACTATGATTTGGTTTTCTATGATAACATCCACTATTTTCTTCAGGAATATGAAGTTTGGGAAAAGACCTATACCAGTGAGGTAGGGGCCATCAACGAGTTTGACGAGGAGAATTACCTACAGTTCTTTTCGGATGATGGCGGATATTTCAGGTCGTCCGTTGATGGACAGGGAATCCCACTTTCCAACATTCAATGGGATTATGAAGGAGATTATGTGGTGTACGATGTGGCCGGGGATGCCACCCTCAAAACTTTAACACTGGATTATGACTTCCTGGGCAATGATTATTTTGAACTCTACGTTATCAATGACAGTACCATAGAGCTGTACCACGTAGCCAGCGGAACCGTATATGAGTTTACCGGAAGAGGTTACATACAGTATTTGAAATCGAATGATGGTTCGGGCAAAAAACGTTCAAAAATAGAGAACCCTACCATGAACGTGACCCGACAACGAAATATGTAAGGAAGAACAAAATGGTTCGACCATACAGATAGTTTTTTTGGTTGGTTATTTAGTTAAGTGCCGCCCCAAGCAGAAATGTTTGGGGCGGTTCTTTTTAAACCTGTTTGTTTTTATAGGCTGATGGATTCTCCCCACTGATTTTTTTAAAGGTCCTGTTAAAATAGGAAAGGCTCTCAAAACCACATTCATAGCAGGTTTCGGTAATGTTCCTTCCCGCAAGCAACAATCGTTTGGCTTGGGTTATTCGGTATTGGTTCAAAAACTGGGTGAAGGTACTCCCCGTATTCTGTTTGAAATATCTGCAAAAGGCTTCTTTGCCCAGATTTACCGATTGTGCAATGTCGTCCAGTTCAATTTTTTGGGCATAGTGTTCATCAATATAGGAATACACATGCTGTAACCGTTGTTGCTGTTTGTTGGCCTTGTCGTTGATAATGGGATTGGAGTGAAGTAACTCAAATTCCTTGCTTTTGGCCAAAAGCTTAAAAAGTTTCAATATTTCCAAAAACTGACCAAAACGGTCCATGGATTGTAACTGTTTCATGGTTTCGCCAACCGTTTTCTTCGTGGCGCCATAAAATGCAATACCATATTGCGAGCGCTCCAATAGCTCATACACATCTTCCAATTCTTCAATTTCACTAAAGACCTTTTCCTTGAAGGAGGCACTGATGTGAAGCACCTCTTTGTGGTACTCGGTTTTTATGCCGTGATCAAAGTTGAGGTGGGGAATGTTGGACCCGATCAACACCAAATCACTCCCCTTGAAATTGGATAGATGATGCCCCACATGCCGTTTGCCATCAGCACCTTCAATATAGACCAGTTCAAACTCCGGATGAAAATGCCAAAAGAACAGATCGTTCAACTTGGGATTGTGCAATAAATGAAAGGAGCTCTTCTCACTAAGTTGGATGTTTTCAAGTTGAATTTTCATTTTATTGCCTTAAAAATTTTAAAAATACGTATTAAAAATCAATATAGTTCAAAAAATGGTCAATCGAACGGTAGAAACCAGTCAGAACACCAAGTAGTTTTGACAACAGATATTGAAACCAAAAAACAGAAAAGATATGATGCAACAGAACACACCGGTCGAAATGGCCAATAAGGCACATGCTGAAATTCCAGGAAATCCTTCCACAGCAACTAGTAGTAAAATCAAACTGAACGATCGATCTAACGGGAAACCTTTACGAGTGTTGACCGAAGAAGATTGGGCCTTTTGGATAGAGAATGGGTATATAGTGATTAAAAATGCAGTTCCAAGAGAACAGGCAAAAGCTACTGCCGACTTTATTTGGGAGTTTGATGAAAAGGACCCCAACAACTCTGAAACTTGGTATGCCCCTGCCCGCGCCGAAATGAAGATGAAGGAGTTAACGGGAACTGGAATGGTGGAAGTCTATAACCATCAGCATCTGTGGAACAACCGGCAGACCCAACGAGTATATGATGCCTTTGTGGACATTTGGGGGACCGAAAAACTTTGGGTGACCATCGATCGGGCCAATTTGAACATGCCGCAACGCCCGGGAGAGAACAAAAAGGGGTTCATTCACTGGGACTATGATCCAGAGACTCGACCACAGAACGTTCAAGGAGTTTTGGCTTTGGCGGACCAAACGGATGAGAACATGGGGGGATTTCAATGCATCCCTTGGCTGTATAGAAATTATGACACTTGGAAATTGACACAGCCTGAAGACCGAGACCATTTTCAACCTGATGTAACGGGTCTGGAGGACAAAATTGTGAAGGTAAAACTGGAAGCTGGGGATCTCTTGATCTTCAACAGTACCCAACCGCACGGAATTCGACCCAACAAGTCGGGGGACAAGGTGCGGATTGCCCAATACATTTCCATGATGCCCGCCGAGGAAGACAATGAAGAGATGCGGCAATGGCG